>NZ_JBFTML010000079.1:0-18610 GCF_056396925.1 Pseudomonas sp. 05N433
GGCTTGCCCGCGAAGAGGCCCGAAAGAACAACACATCACTCACCCGCGAAGAGGCCCGAAAGAACAACACATCACTCACTGATATTTTTTTTGAACAAAAATGAAACCGGTTTCAGAGGTGATAACAATGAACAAACCACCCGTTTCCATCAGCCTGTCCAGCTACGGCGCCGAGCTTGTGCGCCAACGTGGCCAGGGTAGTTTTGTCGAAGTGCTGGCCGCTGCCGGTGCCACGCACATTGAATGGCGCGAAGAGCTGCTGACCCTTGAAGACCCCGCGCAATTGGCCGACTCCACGCAATCCCGGGGCCTGGAAAGCGTGTATTCCTCGCCGCTGGAGTTGTGGCTGGCCGGGCAATCGGCACCCAACCCGGAACTGCTCTCGACCCTGCAACGCGCCGAGGCATTCGGCTCACAATGGCTGAAAGTCTCCCTGGGCTATTTCACCGACAACAACGACCTGCAAACACTGGCGCATGTGTTGCAGCAGAGCCCGGTGCAATTGCTGGTGGAAAACGACCAGACCTTGCACGGCGGCCGCATCGAGCCGTTCCAGCGTTTCTTCGAAGACGTCGAGCAGCATCAGTTGCCAATCAAAATGACCTTCGATATCGGCAACTGGCAATGGCAGGACCAGTCCGCTGCCAGCGCCGCGCGGTTGCTCGGTCGACATGTCGGCTACGTGCACTGCAAAGCAGTGGCGCGTCGGGTCGACGGCAAACTGGTGGCGATACCACCGGCGGCCAGTGACTTGCACCTGTGGCAACAATTGCTGCGGCACATGCCCCAGAACGTGATGCGCGCGGTGGAATATCCGCTGCAAGGCAATGACCTGGTGCGGTTGACCACCGACCACGTCGCTACCCTTGCCCGCCTCGGCCAATCCCGCCTGGAGCCTGCGCATGTCTGAGATCGAGATTCTGTCGTTCGGCGAAACCATGGCGATGTTCGTTGCCGAGCAGAACGGTGAACTGGCCGACGTCGGCCACTTCCACAAGCGCATTGCCGGGGCCGACAGCAACGTCGCCATTGGCCTGTCGCGATTGGGCTTTAACGTCGCCTGGCTGAGCCGGGTGGGCGCCGATTCTCTCGGCCGTTTCGTCATCGATACGCTGAAGAAAGAAGGCCTGGATTGCAGCCACGTCGACATCGACCCGGCCCACCCCACCGGGTTTCAACTCAAATCCCGCGCCGATGACGGCAGCGATCCGGTGGTCGAATATTTCCGTCGCGGTTCGGCGGCCAGTCACTTGTCGGTGCAGTCGATTTCCCCGTCGCTGCTCAACGCCCGGCACTTGCATGCCACCGGCATTCCTCCGGCGCTATCCGCGTCGGCCCGGGCAATGTCCTTCGAACTGATGACCCGCATGCGCGAAGCCGGGTGCAGCGTGTCGTTCGACCCCAACCTGCGGCCGAGCCTGTGGGCCAGCGAACAGCAGATGATCAGCGAGATCAACCGCCTCGCCGCCCTCGCCCATTGGGTGCTGCCGGGGTTGAGCGAAGGACGGTTGCTGACCGGTTTCGAAGACCCTGCCGACATCGCGGCGTTTTACCTCGACCAGGGCGCCGAAGCCGTGGCGATCAAGCTTGGCCCGCACGGTGCGTATTACCGCACGCATCAGGATGAAGGTTTCGTTGCAGGCGTACCCGTGGCAACCGTGGTCGATACGGTCGGTGCCGGTGACGGGTTTGCCGTCGGCCTGATCAGCGCCCTGCTGGAAAACCACAGCGTTGCCCATGCCGTACAACGTGCCAACTGGATCGGCAGCCGCGCGGTGCAGAGCCGTGGGGATATGGAAGGCTTGCCCACCCGAGCCGAGATGGATGCTGAATTTGAGGACGCCGTTCGCGGGCAAGCCTCGCTCCTACAGGGTTCGGGGTGTACGCCCGTAGGAGCGAGGCTTGCCCGCGAAGGGGCCCTCACCATTAACGTAAAAATTTGAATCAGACTCCGTTACCTGCTGCGACAAAAACAACAAGCTCAGGAGCATCACTATGAAAACCGCAACACTGGCCACCCGCCGCTGGTGGTACATCATGCCCATCGTGTTCATCACCTACAGCCTGGCGTATCTGGACCGCGCCAACTACGGGTTCGCCGCCGCCTCCGGGATGGCCAAGGACCTGATGATCACCCCGGGGTTGTCTTCCCTGCTCGGCGCACTGTTCTTCCTCGGCTATTTCTTCTTCCAGATCCCGGGCGCGATCTACGCCCAGAAGCACAGCGTGAAGAAACTGATTTTCGTCAGCCTGATTCTCTGGGGTGCCCTGGCGACCTTGACCGGGATCGTCTCCAACGCCTACTGGCTGATCGTCATTCGTTTCATGCTCGGCGTGGTCGAAGCCGCGGTGATGCCGGCGATGCTGGTGTACCTGTGCCACTGGTTCACCCGTGCCGAACGCTCGCGCGCCAACACCTTCCTGATCCTCGGCAACCCGGTGACCATGCTCTGGATGTCGGTGGTCTCGGGCTACCTGATCCAGCATTTCAACTGGCGCTGGATGTTCATCATCGAAGGCTTGCCGGCGGTGTTGTGGGCGTTTATCTGGTGGCGTCTGGCCGATGACCGTCCGGCCCAGGCCAAGTGGCTCAACGACCAGGAAAAGCAGGACCTGGAAAGTGCCCTGGCCGCCGAACAGGTCGGCATCAAGGCAGTGAAAAACTACGCCGAAGCCTTCCGTTCGCCAAAAGTCATCATCCTCGCCTTGCAGTTCTTCTGCTGGAGCATCGGCGTCTACGGTTTCGTGCTGTGGCTGCCATCAATCCTCAAGGCCGGCGCGCAAATGGACATGATCGAAGCCGGCTGGCTGTCGGCGTTACCCTACCTGGCGGCAGTGATCGGCATGCTGCTGGTGTCCTGGGGCTCGGACAAACTGCAGAAGCGCAAACGCTTCGTCTGGCCTCCGCTGCTGATCGCCTCGATTGCGTTCTACGGCTCCTACGCGCTGGGCGCGGAGCATTTCTGGTGGTCCTACACCCTGCTGGTGATTGCCGGTGCCTGCATGTACGCCCCGTACGGACCGTTCTTCGCCATCGTTCCGGAAATCCTCCCGGCCAACGTGGCCGGTGGTGCCATGGCGTTGATCAACAGCATGGGTGCGCTCGGTTCGTTTGGCGGCTCTTATCTGGTCGGTTACCTGAACAGCTCCACCGGATCGCCCGGTGCGTCTTATCTGCTGATGAGCGGCGCGTTGCTGGTGTCGGTGGTGCTGACGATTTTCCTCAAGCCCGGCGCCAGTGACCGGGTCGTGGCCAAAACCGCCGCGCCCCGGCCGGTGCCGGCTCATTCCTGAATGGATGTTGATATGAAAAAGCAGGTTTTGCTGTACAAGAAACTCTCGCCGCTGCTGATGGCTCGCTTGCATGAGCAGACTGAGGTGACGCTGATCGACAGCCTCGACGCCGAAGGCCTGGCCAAGCTGCGCCAGGCCCTGCCCCGTGCCCAAGGGTTGCTCGGCGCCAGTCTGAAACTCGATGCCGGGTTGCTCGACCTGGCACCGAACCTGGAAGCGATTGCCAGTGTGTCCGTCGGCGTCGACAACTACGACATCGACTACCTGACCGAACGGCGGATCCTGCTCAGCAACACCCCCGATGTGTTGACCGAGACCACCGCCGACACCGGTTTCGCGCTGATCCTGGCCACAGCCCGACGCGTGGTGGAACTGGCGAACATGGTTCGCGCCGGCCAGTGGAACCGCAACATCGGCCCGGCGCATTTCGGCAGCGATGTGCATGGCAAGACGCTGGGCATCATCGGCATGGGGCGGATTGGCGAAGCGTTGGCGCAGCGTGGGCATTTCGGTTTCGGCATGCCGGTTGTGTATCACAGCCATTCGCCGAAACCGGCGGTGGAGCAGCGCTTCAATGCGCAATACCGCAGCCTGACCGAGTTGTTGCAGCAGGCCGATTTCATTTGCCTGACCTTGCCGCTGACCGCTGAAACCGAAAAGCTGATCGGCGCCAGGGAGTTCGCCTTGATGCGCCCGCAGAGCATCTTCATCAACATTTCACGGGGTAAGGTGGTGGACGAAGCAGCGTTGATCGAGGCGTTGCAGCAGAACCGGATTCGCGCTGCCGGGCTGGATGTGTTCGAGCGCGAACCGCTGCGCCATGACTCGCCGTTGTTGCAGTTGAACAATGTGGTGGCGACGCCGCATATCGGCTCGGCGACCCATGAGACACGGGAGGCGATGGCGACTTGTGCAGTCGAAAATTTGTTGGCGGCGTTGGCGGGTGAGCGGCCGGTGAATCTGGTGAATACCGGAGCGTGGAAGGGTTAAGGGATTGATCGTTCCCATGCTCGCGTGGGAACGATCATGAAATGGCTCGATCAGGCCCGTCGCATCTGCAGCAAATCCGCCGCACAGGACGCAATCCGCCGACACGCTTCCGCCAGCTTCACCTGGTCCACCACCAGCCCGATGCGTATGTGCCCCGCCGCACTCGGCCCGAAGGCTTCGCCGGCCAGCACCGACACGCCATAACCTTCCAGCAGCCGCTCGGCAAAATCCTGGGCGCCGAGCCCGGTCTGGCGCACATCGAGCATCACAAACATCCCGCCATCGGGCTTGATCGGCCGGATACCGGGGCAACGGCTCAACCTCGCGCACACCAGATCGCGTCGCTGGCGATACTCCTCACGCATCAGCGCCACTTCCGGCAAATCCTTATCGAGTGCCGCTTGCGCGGCTTTCTGAACGAAATCCGGAATGCCGAACAGCATGCACAACGACAGATGCATCACATGATCGGCCAGTGGTTTCGGGCCGATCATCCAGCCTACCCGCCAGCCAGTCATGGCATGGGATTTGGACAAACTGTTGAGGGTCGCGGTGCGCTCGGCCATACCCGGCAGGCTGGCCGGGCTGATGTGCTCGCCCTCATACAACAGGTCGCTATAGACCTCATCGCTGATCAGCCAGAGGTCATGTTGCACACACAGCGCCGCCAGTTCCTGCCAGCTTTTCAAGGAAAGGCTGGCACCGGAGGGATTGTTCGGACTGTTGAGCAGAATGACCCGGGTTTTAGCGGTGATCAGCGCCGCGACATCCGCCGGCTCGACCCGAAAGCCGTTCTCCGGACGCACCGCCACCGGCACCACGCTCGCCCCGCAGGCGCCGAACACGCCTTCATAAGTGACGTACATCGGTTCGGCGATGATCACTTCATCACCCGGATCGAGCAGGCACTGGGCAACCGAATACACCGCGCACTGCGCACCGGGCAGTACGATCACATGATCGGCGTCCACCTCCTGGCCGCAGCGCTGCTGATGACGGCTGGCGATGCTGCTGCGCAATGTACGGGTGCCGCGTACATCCGAGTAATGGGTGTCGCCGGCCAGCAGGCTGTCGATGGCCGCGTGGACGACCGGCAGCGGCGTATCGAAGTCCGGGTCGCCGACCGACAGCAGCAGCACGTCGACGCCCTGCTCGCGCAATTCCAGCGCTCGATCGTGAATCTTCCAGGCTGCCGCTCCATCACCGTCGATTCGTTGGGTCAAGGCTGAATAGCGCATGTACTTCTCCTAACGCGCGAGTTCCAGTTTCAACCCTATCTCAAATCACGAAACGCGCCACCATTGCATTCAAATCTACCGCCAGTCGTGACAGTTCATGGGTGGCGGCGCTGGTCTGGTTGGCACCGGCGGCCGACTGGGTGGCCAGGTCGCGGATGTTCACCAGGTTGCGGTCGACTTCACGGGACACCTGGGCCTGTTCTTCCGAGGCGCTGGCGATCACCAGGTTGCGTTCATTGATCAGCTGAATCGATGAAGTGATCTGTTCCAGGGCGACACCTGCCGCACGGGCCATTTCCAGGGTGCTTTGGGTGCGCTGATTGCTTTGCTGCATCGACGACACCGCTTCACCGGTGCCGTTCTGAATACCGGCCACCATTTTCTCGATTTCCTGGGTCGATTGCGCAGTGCGATGGGCCAGCGCCCGAACCTCGTCCGCAACCACCGCAAAGCCACGCCCGGCTTCCCCGGCACGGGCCGCTTCGATGGCGGCGTTGAGGGCCAGCAGGTTGGTCTGTTCGGCGATGGCGCGGATCACGTCCAGCACTTTGCCAATGTCTCGGCCCTGAGTGGCCAGCCCCTCGATCATCAATGCAGTGTTTTGCACGTCGTGGGTCATGGTCTGGATCGCGTCGACGGTTTCCACCACCCGGTCACGACCTTCACGGGCGGCCTGGGTCGACTGGTTCGAGGCTTCGGACGTCGATACCGCGTTGCGTGCCACTTCTTCCACGGCGGCAGTCATTTCGTTGACGGCGGTGGCGGCMTGTTCAATTTCGTTGTTCTGTTGTTGCAGGCCACGGGACGCTTCTTGGGTCACGGTGCTGAGTTCTTCGGCGGCGGCGCCCAGTTGCGTCGCGGAGCCGGCGATCTGTTCGATGGTCTTGCGCAGGTTCGTCTGCATGGTGGCCAAGGCGCCGAGTAAACGCGCCGGTTCGTCGTTGCCATCGACTTCGATGACCTTGCTCAGGTTGCCGCTGGCAATGGTTTCGGCCGCAATCACCGCACGGTTCAGCGGCGTGACGATACTGCGGGTCAACAGCCAGGCCAGCAGCACGGTCATCAGGGCAGCGACCGCCGAGACCACGATGATGCCATTGGTGGCAAAGGCAAACTGCTCTTTGGCCTGGGCGTCGGCCGCAGCCGCGCCAGCCTTGTTGATGGCAATCAACTTGTTCAACTGCTCGCCCATCTGATCGGTTCCATCCTTGATCCGGGTGTTGATCAGGTTGAGCATTTCATCCAGTTTGTTCTGCCGCGAAAGCTCCATCATCTCGCGCACCGCTTGCAGGTATTTGTCCAGCGTGGCCGAGAATGTCTTGAATAACGCCGCTTCCTCATCGCCGGCCGGCAATGCCCCATAAGCAGCCTGTGCCTGCTTGACCTTGTCCACCAGTACCCCGATCCGGGTTTCTGCTTCTTGCAGGCTCGCGGGCTCACGGTTCACCAGAACCCGGAACGAGAGAATTCGCAGACGCAGCACGTTTTCGGTCATGACACCCAGGAAGCCGACGCTGGGCAGCTGATTGCTTTCCATATCCACAGAGGCCTGTCGGATGATCGACATGCGATTCGCCGCAAACACACCCAGCACGATGACCAGCAAGGCGATGAAAGCGAAACCGAGGAAAGCTCGAGGCGCGATTTTCAGATTACGCAGTGACATAGGATGATCTCGGTAATTGAGGCGGCGAGCATCCTTGCCATGATCACTGGCGGGCGGGCGATGGCGCGCACCTTTCAGTTTGGCGCCACTGTTGTAATTGGTTTGTGTACGCCTATTGGCTGTATCGGCCGGGGTTTAGGATTTTTGCAGGGGTCTGGAGAAATATTTTTCAAGGGCGGCAGAGTGTTTCAGCGGTGAAACAGATGTTGCGCGGAGGTCGGCTTTGCGCAGTAGCCTTTGTGGCGAGGGAGCTTGCTCCCGCTGGGCTGCGTAGCGGCCCCAAAAAATTTACGGCTGCTGCGCAACCGAGCGGGAGCAAGCTCCCTCGCCACAGAGATTTCTTTTTACTGAAGACAGTGTCAGGCCTTGCGGGCGGCCACTCGCCAAACCCGCGCGATATCACTGGCGCGCTCACGCAGCAATCGCGGCGCCTCGGCGCAGGCCTGTTCCAGGGTCATCGGCCCGCTCGCCAATGCAAAAGCCGCATCGATGCCATGCTCGTACAGCGCCTGATACCCCTCGCCCAAGGTGCCGGCGATGACGATGACCGGCACGCCCTGCTGCCGGGCAATGCGCGCCACGCCAAACGGGGTTTTGCCGCGCAATGTCTGGGCATCGAAACGGCCTTCGCCGGTGATCACCAGGTCGGCGCCGTTGACCGCCTCGGCCAGCCCCACCAGTTCGGCGACCACTTCCACACCGGCCTGGAATTGCGCGCCAAGAAACGCCTTCGCGGCAAACCCCAGACCGCCCGCCGCGCCACTGCCCGGTTCATCGCGCACGTCCTTGTCCAGTGCTTGCGCGCAGAGCTCGGCAAAGTGCCCGAGGGCCTGGTCCAGTTGCTGGACTTGCTCGGGCGACGCGCCTTTCTGCGGGCCGAAAATCGCTGACGCACCGTGAGGGCCGCACAGCGGATTATTGACGTCGGCGGCGATGTCGAAACGCACGCCGGCCAGACGCGGATCAATGTCGCTCAAATCGAGACGAGCCAGTTGCGCCAGCGCCAGACCACCCGGCGCCAGGGTTTGGCCCTGGGCATCCAGCAGTTTCACCCCCAAGGCCTGCATCGCCCCGGCGCCGCCGTCATTGGTGGCGCTGCCGCCAATCGCCAGAATCACCCGGTGCGCCCCGGCATCGAGCGCAGCGCGGATCAATTCGCCGGTGCCGAAGGTGCTGCTGGTACAGGCATCGCGCAGGTCAAGCGGCACCAGTTGCAGGCCACTGGCCTCGGCCATTTCGATGATCGCGGTATGACTCTGCGGCAACCAGCCCCAGGCGGCATCGACCGTGGCGCCCAATGGCCCACGAACACGGGTGCGGCGCAGTTCTCCGTCGCACGCGGCCAGAATCGACTCGACCGTGCCTTCGCCACCATCAGCCATCGGGCACTTGAGCAATTGCGCGTCTGGCCAGACCTGCGCCAATCCCAACGCGATGGCGTCGGCCACACCTTGGGCACTCAGGCTGTCCTTGAACGAATCGGGGGCAATGACGATTTTCATGCGAATTCTCCAGTTCCAATGCGTCCATGCTGCCAGCAGGCCTGAACAATAACGCCGGTCCGCTGCACAAGCGGCCATGTGGATTATTGTTCATTTCCACAAAACCCTTGTCCGCACTGGTCGTCGTAGCAGCTGCCGAGCCTGCGAGGCTGCGTTCGGCGGCGAAGCCGTCGTGAAATCATGCGGCGCGGTGTGTCAGGTAAGCCGTATTTATAGAATTTACGACGACTGCGTCGCCGAACGCTGCCTCGCAGGCTCGGCAGCTGCTACGGAGCGGTGGTCGGCAGCTCGGTTTGTGGCAGGAGCTGGACGCCAAGGTACAGTGCGAGCATTCCGTCGAGCTTCAGCGGGTCGACGCCGCTGAGTTCGGCGATCCGCTCCATGCGATAACGCAAACTGTTGCGGTGGATGCCCAGGGCATCGGCGCAGGCCTGGCTCTGGCCGTCGTGTTCGCACCAACTGCGCAGGGTGGCCAGCAATTGCCCGTTACCGTCCTTGGCGATGACTTTACGCAGCGGCCGCAGCAGTTCATCCAGCGCATCGTCGTCGCGGTGCCGCCAGAGCATCACCGGCAGCCGATAACGGTTCAGGATCAACAAGCGAGAATGCGGCAACACATCGCGCCCGTAGGCCAGCAAATCGCCGACCCGTCGATAGCAGCGACGCAACCCCGACAAGCCGTCGGCCTGCCCGCCCACGGCGATGCGCAAAATGTTCCAGCCCAGGCCATCGAGCTTTTCCAGCAGCCGTTCGTTATCGACCGCAGGCAGCGCCGGGCGGCACCAGAGCAGCGAAGATTTGGCCGAGCTCACGCACCAACTGTCCGGGTAGCGTGACGTCAACCAGGCGCTGAGCGCTTCGACAGTCTGGCTCGGGCCGTGTTCGATGCCCAACTCGAACAGATACGGCACCCGCGTCAATTGCGGCTTGAGCCCCAGTTGCTGCGCTTCGTCCAGCAACCGTGGCGAATCCCCTGCTTCGCTCAACAGCAATGCCAGCAGATCGTCGCACCGTTGGCGCCGCCATTGCTGCTCGGCCTGCTGATTGCGCTGGGCCACCAGCATCTCGGCGGTCATGCGCACCAGTTCGGCGTAGGTGCGCAATTGCTCCGGTTCGCCAGTAATGCCCAGCACGCCGATCAAGCGCTGATCGAGCAACAGCGGCAGATTAATGCCCGGCTGCACGCCTTTGAGATGAATCGCCGTTTGCGCGTCGATCTCCACCACGCGCCCGTTGGCCAGCACCAGTTGCGCGCCTTCGTGACGGGTGTTGATGCGCTCCGGCTCGCCGCTGCCAAGAATCAGCCCCTGACTGTCCATGACATTGACGTTGTACGGCAGGATGGCCATCGCCCGGTCGACGATGTCCTGGGCCAGGTCGTGATCGAGTTCAAACATAGCGGGGATCCTTGAAAGCGTGATGGGGCGGCTTGTTCAGCCGCACAGGCCAGGGTCGCAAACCCTGTGCTCAGGCACAAAGACAACCACCCAAGGGGTGGCCGAGACTCACCGGGCGATCAACGTTACCCTTGCGTCGCAAAAAATCATAATAAAGAGAGAGCCCGCCATGTCACAGAGCGCCACCGCTACCCTGGCCAACGCTGACGACAAGAACGCCGTCTACAAACGCATTACCTTGCGTTTGATCCCCTTCATCTTCATCTGCTACCTGTTCAACTACCTCGACCGGGTGAACGTCGGGTTTGCCAAACTGCAGATGCTCGACGCGCTGAAATTCAGCGAAACCGTGTACGGCCTCGGTGCCGGGATCTTCTTTATCGGCTACGTACTGTGCGGTGTACCGAGCAACCTGGCCCTGACCAAATTCGGCCCGCGCCGCTGGATCGCGTTGATGATGATGACGTGGGGCGCGCTCTCGACGTGTCTGCTGTTCGTCACTACACCCACCGAGTTCTACACCCTGCGCCTGTTCACCGGTGCCGCCGAAGCCGGGTTCTTCCCGGGCGTGGTGCTTTACCTTTCGCAGTGGTTCCCGACGTTCCGCCGTGGCCGCATCATGGCGCTGTTCATGTCGGCGATCCCGGTGTCGGGCCTGCTGGGCAGCCCGTTTTCCGGCTGGATCCTCAACCACTTCGGCGCAGGCCAGGCCGATTTGGCCGGCTGGCAGTGGATGTTCCTGCTGCAAGGCATCCCGACCGTGATCCTCGGCGCCCTCGCCTATTTCCTGCTCAGCGACAGTTACGCCAACGCCAAGTGGCTGACCCCGTACGAGCGTTCGGTGCTTGAAGCCGACCACGCCGAAGACCTGGCCAGCAAACCGAAAACCACCACCGACTCCTTGCGGGCAGTGTTCAAGAACCCGGCGATCTGGGCGTTCGGATTGATCTACTTCTGCATCCAGAGCGGTGTTTACGCGATTAACTTCTGGCTGCCGTCGATCATCAAGAACCTGGGTTTCAGCGACAACCTGGTGATTGGCTGGTTGAGCGCGATTCCGTACTTGCTGGCGGCGGTGTTCATGTTGATGGTCGGTCGCTCGGCGGACCTGCGCAAAGAACGTCGCTGGCACCTGGTGGTGCCGATGCTGATGGGTGCGGTGGGGCTGTTGATTGCGGTGAACTTCGCGACCACGCCAGCTCTTGCGATTCTCGGCCTGACCCTCGCCACCATGGGCGCCCTCACCGGCTTGCCGATGTTCTGGCCGGTGCCGACGGCGATGCTCAGCGCCGGTGCGGCGGCCGGTGGCTTGGCGCTGATCAACTCCATGGGGCAGATGGCGGGTTTCCTTAGCCCGTATCTGGTGGGTTGGGTCAAAGACAGCACCGGGTCGACCGATGCGGCGTTGTACCTGCTGGCGGGTGTGATTGTTTGCGGGAGCTTGCTGGCATTGCGCATGACCCGGACGTTGCGGGTTTAAGGTTCAGTGAAAACAAAAACGGCCCTCCCGGGCCGTTTCTCATTCCATGCATTCGCAATTGCTTCTGTGGCGAGGGAGCTTGCTCCCGCTGGGTTGCGAAGCGACCCCAATCCCGGTGATCGCGGTTTTTCAGACATACCGCATGCCCAGGCTTTGCGACTGCTGCGCAGCCGAACGGGGGCAAGCCCCCTCGCCACAACAAGCCCCCCCTCGCCACAATGGATCAATCAGTTCTGAGGATCGAGGTTATCCAGCACTCGGTTGACAGCCAGCTCCCCAAGCATGACCACCGATTGAATCCCCAGCATCATGTTGCGATGGGGCATGTCCATCAATCCGGCGAATTCAGTGAGCATCATGCTCGCTGACGCCAGGGATTCGCAGGCGTTGACCAGCAGGGTTTCGTTATCGACCTTTTCACCGACATGGTAAATGGTGCTGGGTTTGCGCTTGGTGGCTTTGGGGGTGGGTGGTTTGAGGTAATGGTCGAGGGCGCGCTCGGCGGCTTCGTTGAGTTTTTTGGAATCGGGGGTTTCGTAGGGGGAAACGTCGTCCACTTCTGGTGGATTTGGCGTTGGTTTGAACATAGATGAAACTCCTAACAGGACAGAAGGAGCCATCACCCTCGCTACCAAACGATGGGTGGCGGCCATGCTCAGGTTGGTAGACCGGGCGTTAGGAAACCGGCGCGTCCGAAGACGCCCTGCGCATGGCCACCATAAAACAGAGACGAGAAACTCTGCAAAAAGGTGGAGCTGTGCACCTAACAACAATCCCGGGCTACCAAACCCGATCGCTGTTTTTCAGCGACAGAGAAACGATATAGCCCAGGCCAAAGATGCACTAGCCGGCGGATTCTGGCGCAGTCGTAGGCAGCGGCGCAAGAATATGTAGCCTTAGTGAGTATCTGGAAATGTCTTTTAAACATCGTCCTTAAACGCCCACCAGACTCCCCGCCTTGGCATCCAGCTCAATCACCAAACCACCCGGCATCTGCACGAAAATCTGCCAGATCCCGTCCTCCGGCACCTGCGCTACCTGATACGGCAAACCACTGGCCTGCACCCGCTGCAACACCGTGGCGGCGTCCTCATCGGTGCGAAAGGCAATGTGGCTCAACGCCGTCTCATCGAACGTCGGCTGTTCGATTACATGCACCAGCGCCTGCGCATCCTGATACAACCAGCGTCCGGGGAACGGGAATGGCGGGCGGCGTCCCGGCGCCAATCCCAACAACGAACCGAAGGCCTCCTGCAACGGTTGCCCGTCGGGGGTGTTGAAGGCCAGATGATCAAAGTGCCAACTCATAGCAACCCTCCTCCGTCGACGTCGATGACGGTGCCGCTGATAAAGTCGTTTTCCATCGCCAGAATAAACGCTGCCGCCAGATCTTGTGGGGTGCCGACCCGGCCCACCGGCAATGCGGCGGCGGTACGGGCAAACATCGCGGCGCGTTGCGTTTCGTCCATTCCGGCGTAAGCCTCGGTGTCGGTGACACCGGGACTTATGACGTTGACCCGGCGCGGTGCCAGTTCCTTGGCCAGTTGCTTGCCCAATGCCTCCAGCGCCGCATTCAAGGTGGTTTTGATGAACTGCCCGGCGACAAATTTGCGCGACAACAGACCCGAGGTCAGCGTGATGCTGCCACGTGCGCTCAGGTATGGCAGCGCGACCTGGATCGCCCGCAGCGTGCCCCAGAATTTGACGTCGAAGGCCTGTTGGGCGTGCTGCAAATCGCTGTCGACCAGCGGTTTGGCACTCACAGCCGGACCGGCCGTGATCACCAGATGATCGAAAAAGCCGATACGCTCGAACAGCTGTCGCAACGACGCTTCATCAGTGACGTCCGCCGCTTCGTGTCGGATGTTTGCATCAAGGTCAGCCGCTGGCTGGCGGCGACTCACCGCCACCACACGGGCTTCACGCTCGGCTGCGGCCCGGACGACGGCGGCGCCTATTCCGCTRCGGCCACCGATCACCACGACGGTCTGATTGTGCAAGGAAGCGTTGAGTTGTGTCATGAGCCGATCTCCGGTCGGGTTAGGGAGATTCAATCTTCTCCGGTTGCCAATCGAAGAAAAATCCCGGTAAATCAGAAGGATCTTTAAAGGATTTTTACCAATGAGCTCGATTCTCGACCTGGAGATTTTCGTTCGCACCGCCGACTCCGGCAGCATTTCCGCCGCCGCCCGCGCCCTGGAGCTGACCCCGGCGGCGGCCAGCATCGCCCTCAAACGCCTGGAAACCCGCCTCGGCATCCGCTTGCTGGCCCGTTCCACACGAAGCATGCGCCTGACCGAAGAAGGCCGGCGCTATCTGGATAGCGTGCGCCTGGCACTGGCCGCGCTGGCCGAAGGTGAGCAGGCGTTAAAGCAACAGACCCAAGGCTTGAGTGGTGTACTGCAATTGGCGGCGCCGTCGGACTTCGGGCGCAATGTGCTGTTACCGTGGCTAGATGATTTCAAGCGCCAACACCCCAACATTCAATTGCAACTATTGCTCAACGATCGACATGCCGACCTGTTCCGCGAGACGGTCGATGTGGCCCTGCGCTTCGGTGTGCCGAGTGACTCGACGCTGGTGGCGCTACCTATTCTGCCGCAGCATCGGCGCGTGGCCTGTGCCAGCCCCGAGTACCTGACCCGCCGTGGCACGCCGCAGCATCCCGAGGAACTGGGCGAACACAGCGCCCTTCTCTACCTGCGCAATGGCCGACCCTACAACCATTGGCGTTTCAGCCGTGGCGATGAGGTGCTGGAGGTTGATGTGCATGGCGACTATCTGAGCGACGACGGCGAAGTTGCCCGCCGCTGGGCCTTGGCCGGGCATGGCATCGCCTACAAGGCCTGGCTCGACGTCGCCGCCGATGTGCAGGCCGGGCGGCTGGTGACGCTGTTCGATGACTGGCAAGGCGAAAGCGTGCCATTCAATTTGCTCTGCCCGCATCGGGTGCAGGTTTCGGAGCGGGTCAAGGTGTTGCAAACGTTCTTGCAGGAGCGTTGTGAGGCACTGCGTCGATAATTCAGATTGCTCCGCGCAGCGGTTCTGGTATTTGATTAGGGCTTTCTGACCGGTAAAAGGATTTCGTCATGAGCTATCGCACGCTGGGTCATTCGGGTTTACAGGTGTCGACCCTCACATTGGGCACCATGATGTTCGGCGAACAGACCAGCACCGAAGATTCCCTGCGGATCATCGGCAAGGCCTGGGACCAGGGCATCAACTTCATCGACACCGCGGACGTGTACACCAACGGCCGCTCCGAAGAGATCGTCGGCGAAGCGATCGCCAGCCACCGCCACGAATGGGTGCTCGCCACCAAGGTCGGCTTCGGTCCGGTGGACGGTGTGCCGAACCGCAGCGGTTTGAGCCGCAAGCACCTGTTCAATGGCATCGACGCCAGCCTGACGCGGTTGGGCACCGATTATCTGGACATCTATTACCTGCACCGCGAAGACCACAACACGCCGCTGGAAGTCACGGTGTCGGCCATCGGCGATCTGATTCGTCAGGGCAAGATCCGCTACTGGGGCCTGTCGAACTATCGCGGCTGGCGCATCGCCGAAGTGATTCGTTTGGCCGACAAACTCGGTGTCGACAGGCCGGTGATCAGCCAGCCGCTGTACAACATCGTCAACCGTCAGGCGGAAACCGAGCAGATCACCGCCGCGCAAAACTATGGCCTCGGCGTGGTGCCTTACAGTCCGCTGGCGCGCGGTGTGCTCAGCGGCAAGTACGCGCCGGATGTGACACCGGACGCCAACAGCCGCGCCGGTCGCCAGGACAAACGCATCCTGGAAACCGAATGGCGGGTTGAGTCTTTGCGCATTGCCCAGCAGATCCAGCAATACACCCGGGACCGTGGCGTGGGCATCGTCGAGTTCGCCATCGCTTGGGTGCTGAACAACAGCGCCGTCACCTCGGCCATCGTCGGCCCGCGCACCGAAGAACAGTGGGATGGGTACATCAAGGCGCAAGCGGTGAAAATCACGGCGGAAGATGAAGCCTTTATCGATTCGCTGGTGACACCGGGGCATGCGTCGACACCGGGGTTCAATGATGTGAGCCATTTTGTGCCGGGACGCAAACCGCGTTCGGCTTGAGATTTATCAAGGGCAAGCTCGCTCTCACAGGTTCTGTGTCGATCTGCTGACTATGCTTCGACGAAGTTACTTGTGGGAGCAGGCTTGCCTGCAACATCCCTCGCGATGTTGAAAATATCGATCACTTGGCCAATATTCAGCACAAAAACCACGTATCCTGCGCGCCCCGTTTGACCTTCAACCCGCGAGGACAGTTTGTCTAAAGGTATCGCTCTATCGGTCACAGCCTCGATGCTGTTTGCCGTCATGTATTACTACACCTCACTGCTCTCCCCCTTGAGTGGCGTGGAGATTTTCGGTTGGCGGATGTTGCTGACCGCACCATGCATGACCGTGTTCATGGTGGTGTCCGGCGAATGGAAACGTGTGCTCGAGATTCTTCGGCGGCTGGCCGCCAAGCCGAAGTTGCTCATCGCCCTGATCGGCTCGGCAGTGCTGCTGGGCCTGCAACTCTGGTTGTTCATGTGGGCGCCACTCAACGGCTATAGCCTTGACGTGTCGCTGGGGTACTTCCTGTTGCCGCTGTCCATGGTCCTGACCGGGCGAATCGTCTATGGCGAGCGCCTTTCCTATCTGCAGAAAATAGCCGTGTTCTTCGCCAGCCTCGGCGTGCTCAACGAGTTGTATCAGGTCGGCGGTTTTTCCTGGGCGACGTTGCTGGTGGTGATCGGCTATCCGATCTATTTCATCCTGCGCAAACGCCTGGCCACGGACAACCTTGGCGGGCTCTGGCTGGACATGGCGTTGATGCTGCCGGTGGCGTTCTGGTTCGTGCAGGGAGGTGAACAAGGGTTTGGCGTGTTCGATCAACATCCGTGGCTGTCGCTGTTGATTCCGCTGCTCGGGGTGATCAGCGCTTCGGCGCTGGTGGTCTACATCATTGCCAGCCGGCTGCTGCCGTTCAGCCTGTTCGGGTTGTTGAGTTACGTCGAGCCCGTGCTGTTGCTGGGCGTTGCGTTGCTGTTGGGGGAAAGCATCAAGGCCGGCGAATGGCTGACTTATATTCCGATCTGGCTGGCGGTGGCGGCGTTGGTGTTTGAAGGGTTCAAGCATCTGGTCCGGCAACGACGCCGGCCAATGTAATTGCATGATTCAAAAAAAAGCCCGGCCAGCATTGCTGCTGACCGGGCTTTTTCACATCAGGAACGGCTTAATCAGTGGAAAGCACACCGCGACGAACCTGATCGCGCTCGATGGATTCGAACAGAGCCTTGAAGTTGCCTTCGCCGAAACCATCGTCGCCTTTACGCTGGATGAACTCGAAGAACACCGGCCCCATCAGGGTTTCCGAGAAAATCTGCAGCAGCAGGCGCTTGTCGCCAGGCTCGGACGAACCGTCCAGCAAGATGCCCCGTGCTTGCAGTTGATCAACCGGCTCGCCGTGGTTCGGCAAACGGCCTTCGAGCATTTCGTAGTAGGTGTCCGGCGGCGGCGTCATGAAGCGCATGCCGATTTTCTTCAGGCGGTCCCAAGTATCGATCAGGTTATCGGTGAGGAACGCCACGTGCTGGATGCCCTCGCCGTTGAACTGCATCAGGAACTCTTCGATCTGCCCGGCGCCCTTGGACGACTCTTCGTTCAGCGGGATGCGGATCATGCCGTCCGGCGCGGTCATCGCCTTGGATGTCAGGCCGGTGTACTCGCCTTTGATGTCGAAGTAACGGATTTCGCGGAAGTTGAACAGCTTCTCGTAGAAGTTGGCCCAGTAGGCCATGCGACCGCGATACACGTTGTGGGTCAGGTGGTCGATGATTTTCAGGCCGGCGCCGACCGGGTTGCGGTCCACACCTTCGATGAATACGAAGTCGATGTCGTAGATCGAGCTGCCTTCACCGAAACGGTCGATCAGGTACAGCGGCGCGCCGCCGATGCCTTTGATCGCCGGCAGGTGCAATTCCATCGGACCGGTTTCGATGTGGATCGGCTGGGCGCCGAGTTCCAGGGCACGCTTGTAGGCCTTTTGCGAATCCTTGACCCGGAACGCCATGCCGCACACCGACGGGCCGTGCTCGGCCGCGAAGTACGAGGCCACGCTGTGGGGTTCGTTGTTGAGGATCAGGTTGATCGAGCCCTGGCGATATAGGTGCACGTCTTTGGAGCGGTGGGTCGCGACCTTGGTGAAGCCCATGATCTCGAAGATCGGCTCCAGGGTGTTCGGGGTCGGCGATGCGAATTCGATGAACTCAAAGCCCATCAGGCCCATTGGGTTTTCGTATAAATCTGCCATTTTGGCGCCTCATCATGCTTTTAGAATTAACGGATCGTTAGTTGCTAGCAATGCTGAGACCGGCGGGTGGCGCGCAGGAGATGCCCCTCACGCTGCGGGCGAGGAAGTCACCGTAGATCAATTGGAACCCAAATATCTTCATTGTCGACCCAAGGCTCTTGCGGGCGAGGCTTCTGCTGCCAGAAGACGATTATTCTTATATGCGTAACCGGATTCTACACAGCGTAAATCAGTTTGTCCGCCTTCTTATACAATCCCCTTTTTCGTGGCCTGCGCAAGCGGTTTGTTGCACAGGAAAATCCCCGCCAGGATCAGCCCGCCGCCCAGGCACATCGCCAGTGTCAGCTGTTCGCCCAGCAACAACGCGCCGAGAAGAACAGCAGTCAACGGGTTCAAGGCGATGAACACGCCCGAGCGCGTCGCGCCGATTTTGCGGATGCCGTCGTAATAACCAATGTAGGCCAATGCCGAACCCAGCACGCCCAGGTACATCAGGCTCAACCATTGTTGCGCGCCGAGCCCGGTGAGCGCCGCGACACTCAACTCGCCCCGCACGGCGCTGGTCACCCAGAGCATCAGCGTGCCGAGCCAAATCGAGTACGTCACCGTCTGCACCGGCCCCAGTGTTTGATTCAGGCCTTTGGAGAACAGCGAATAAATGCCCCAGCCGAGCACGCAGCCGAAGATCAACAGATCGCCGATCCAGGCATCGG
>NZ_JBFTML010000080.1:0-17225 GCF_056396925.1 Pseudomonas sp. 05N433
ACTGACTGTGATGTTCGCGCAGTTGCTTGACCTGCTCCGGCGACAAACCGGTGTAGGAAAACATCCCGCGTTGAACGCCAATGTGCGCAAACCGCTCGCGCAAGCCGTGGGGTTCAAGCGCTTCGACCAGGCCACTGCGCAGCTGGGCGATGCGCAAACGCATGGCTTCCACTTCGTCGGCCCAGCGGCTTTTCAGCTCTGGATCGCCAAGGATGGTCGCGACGACGGCGGCGCCGTGATCCGGCGGTGTCGACCACAGGTTGCGGGCGATGTTGGCCAGTTGGCTGCGGATGTCCACCAGCTTGCCGGCGGTTTGCGCGCAGACAATCAGCGCACCGGTGCGGTCGCGGTACAGGCCGAAGTTTTTCGAGCAGGAACTGGTGATCAGCACTTCCGGCAACTCGGCGGCGAACAACCGGGTCGACCAGGCATCTTGTTCCAGGCCATCGCCGAAGCCCTGATAGGCGAAGTCGATCAGAGGCAGCAAGTCGCGACTGCGCACCACGTCCAGCACCCGGCGCCAATCGTCATGGGACAGGTCGAAACCGGTCGGGTTGTGGCAGCAGGCGTGCAGCAGCACCACATCGCCCTTCGGTGCTTGATTGAGCACTTCGAGCATCGCTTCGACATCGAGACGGTTATCGCTGCCCACGTACGGGTAGTGACTGACCTTGACCCCGGCCGTTGCGAAAATCGTTTCGTGGATCGGCCAGGTCGGGCTGCTCAGCCACACGCCACGGCCCGGCAGGCATTGGGCGATGAAGTCGGCGCTCAAGCGCAGCGCACCGGTGCCGCCCGGCGTTTGCGTGACGCCGGCCCGTTGCTCGGCGATCAGCGCCGAATCAGCACCCAGCACAAGCTCGTTGATGACTTTGCCGAACGCCGCATCGCCGTGGCCGCCGATGTAAGTCTTGGTGGCCTGGCGATCCACCAGGCGCTGCTCGGCAAGCTTCACCGCTTCAAGGATCGGCGTCAGGCCCTGGGCGTCTTTGTAGACACCCACGCCAAGGTCGAACTTGCGCGGGTTAGGGTCCTGCGCATAGGCCTCCATCAGGCCGAGAATCGGGTCGCCGGGTACTCGGCCGATGGCGTCGAAATGCATTATTTGCGGCCCTCGGCGTCTTTGGCCACTTCGTCAGTGCGCGCGGCCATGATGAAGTCGTTGCGGTGCAGGCCCTTGATGGAGTGGCTCCACCAGGTCACGGTGACTTTGCCCCACTCGGTCAGCAGGCCCGGGTGGTGACCTTCGGCCTCGGAGATTTCGCCAACGGCGTTGGTGAACGCCAGCGCGTGCTTGAAGTTCTTGAACAGGAAAACTTTTTCCAACTGCATCACACCGTCGCGCACTTCGATGTTCCAGTCAGGGATCTGCTTGATCAGGATCGGCAGTTCTTCGTCGCTGACCTGAGGGGCGTCGGCGCGGCAGGCTTCGCAATGGGCTTGGTTCAATGTGGACATGATGTGTTCCTGAAATCGAGTGTTTTGAAAAACGGTCGTCAGTGGGACCACGCTAAAGCAAAGCGGCGATCTGTAACAGACTCACTTGATGCCAAAAGTCGCGGGTCACGCAGCTTTTGGCGGAAATTTCGGTGCGTGCAACCCAAGCTGCATGCCTTGTTTGACCATGCCCATGATGTCTTCGTGGGCCAGATCGAACAGGCGCTTGAGGTTCGGCAGGACAAAGTACAGCGGCTGCAGAATGTCGATGCGATACGGTGTACGCATGCATTCCAGTGGGTCGAAGGCCTGATGCTCAGGCGCATCCGACAGGGCGTAAACAGTTTCTTTCGGCGAGGACAGGATGCCGCCGCCATAGATGCGCAGGCCTTGCGGCGTGTCGACCAGGCCGAACTCGATGGTCATCCAGTACAGACGCGCCAGGTACACGCGCTCTTCCTTGGAGGCCTGTAGGCCGAGTTTGCCGTAGGTGTGGGTGAATTCGGCGAACCAGGGGTTGGTCAGCAACGGGCAGTGGCCGAAGATCTCGTGGAAAATGTCCGGCTCTTGCAGGTAATCCAGTTCTTCGCGGGTACGAATAAAGGTCGCCACCGGAAACTGCTTGTTCGCCAGCAATTCGAAAAAGGTCTGGAAGGGAATCAGCGCGGGCACCCGGGCAACTTGCCAGCCGGTGGTTTCACCGAGGACTTTGTTGATTTCGCCGAGTTGCGGAATGCGGTCGTGGGGCAGACCGAGTTTTTCGATACCGTCCAGGTATTCCTGGCATGCACGACCCTCGACCACTTTCAGTTGGCGAGTGATCAGCGTATTCCACACCGCGTGTTCTTCAGCGGGGTAGTCGATAAAACCTTGCGCATCGGGCTCGCGAGCCACGTATTGCGTCTGCTTCATGCTGCTCTCCTGCTAGGGGAATCGTTCTTGTTGTGTGTACAGCTATGGACCTAGAAATACCCCAAGGTGTTCGGTGTTGCAGCAGGTGATCCGCGTCTTGCGTAGGAAAAATCCGCGCTCTTCGTAAAGTTTTCGTTACGTATTGTCTGCTGTGGCGCAAGTATTGATATTTACGGGTTTGAAATGGCCTACAGGTGTCACATAATCTTGACGACTAACTTGGTGCTCGCGCAGAAAATTCCTTGCGCCGGGCCTCGATCACCGCTGTTACGGGCCTTCATATGCGTATCAAAGTCCACTGCCAGAACCGCATCGGTATCCTGCGCGACATTCTCAACCTGTTGGTCGAGTACGGGATCAACGTCGCTCGCGGCGAGGTGGGTGGTGAGCATGGCAATGCGATCTATCTGCACTGTCCGAACCTGATCAACATTCAGTTCCAGGCGTTGCGGCCGAAGTTCGAGGCGATTGGTGGGGTATTCGGCGTCAAGCGTGTAGGGCTGATGCCCAGTGAGCGTCGGCACATGGAGCTCAATGCCTTGCTCGGTGCCCTGGAGTTTCCGGTTCTGTCGATCGACATGGGCGGTTCCATCGTCGCGGCCAACCGTGCGGCGGCGCAATTGCTCGGGGTGCGGGTGGATGAGGTGCCGGGGATTCCGCTGTCTCGGTACGCCGAAGACTTCGATTTGCCGGAACTGGTGCGCGCCAACAAGTCGCGGATCAACGGCTTGCGGGTGAAGGTCAAGGGTGACGTGTTTCTCGCCGACATCGCGCCGCTGCAATCGGAGCATGACGAAAGCGAGGCCATGGCCGGTGCGGTGTTGACGCTGCACCGGGCGGACCGGGTGGGCGAGCGCATCTATAACGTGCGCAAACAGGAGTTGCGCGGCTTCGACAGCATTTTCCAAAGCTCGAAAGTGATGGCGGCGGTGGTTCGCGAAGCGCGGCGCATGGCACCGCTGGATGCGCCGCTATTGATCGAAGGCGAAACCGGCACCGGCAAAGAGTTGTTGGCGCGGGCCTGTCACCTGGCGAGCCCGCGTGGGCAATCACCGCTGATGGCGCTCAACTGCGCCGGCCTGCCAGAGTCCATGGCCGAGACCGAATTGTTCGGCTACGGCCCCGGCGCCTTCGAAGGGGCGC
This sequence comes from Pseudomonas sp. 05N433, assembly GCF_056396925.1. Classification (NCBI taxonomy): domain Bacteria; kingdom Pseudomonadati; phylum Pseudomonadota; class Gammaproteobacteria; order Pseudomonadales; family Pseudomonadaceae; genus Pseudomonas; species Pseudomonas sp. 05N433. The sequence goes on from NZ_JBFTML010000080.1 coordinate 3,493, forward strand.
GGGCCGAAGGCAAGCTCGGGCTCCTGGAGCTGACGGCGGGCGGTACGTTGTTTCTCGATGGCGTCGGCGAAATGAGCCCGCGCTTGCAGGTGAAATTACTGCGCTTTCTGCAGGACGGTTGCTTCCGTCGTGTCGGCAGCGATGAAGAGGTCTATCTGGATGTGCGGGTGATCTGCGCGACTCAGGTGGACTTGTCCGAGCTGTGTGCTCGCGGTGAATTTCGCCAGGACTTGTACCACCGCTTGAACGTGCTCTCGTTGCACATCCCGCCACTGCGCGAATGCCTCGACGGACTGGCGCCGCTGGTGGAGCACTTCCTCGATCAGGCCAGCCGACAGATCGGTTGCCCACTGCCGAAGCTGGCGCCGGCGGCGATGGAACGACTCAGTCACTATCACTGGCCGGGTAACGTGCGGCAGTTGGAGAACGTGCTGTTTCAGGCGGTTTCCCTGTGCGAGGGCGGCACCGTCAAAGCCGAGCACATTCGTCTGCCGGACTACGGCGTGCGTCAGCCGCTTGGCGATTTCTCCCTCGAGGGTGGGCTGGACGAGATTGTCGGGCGCTTCGAGAAAGCCGTGCTGGAGCGCTTGTATTCCGAGTATCCGAGCAGTCGGCAACTGGGCAAGCGACTGGGGGTTTCCCATACCACCATTGCCAATAAGTTGCGCGAGTATGAGGTCGGTAAAGAGCCCGGTTAAGCGGCTTTTGTGGCGAGGGAGCTTGCTCCCGCTCGGGCGCGAAGCGGCCGCAAAACCTACCTGCGCGATCTGCCTGCAATAATTCGGTTGTCATTTTTGGGGCTGCTGCGCAGCCCAGCGGGAGCAAGCGCCCTCGCCACAGGGGAACGATCAGCGTCCAGGCTGATCCTTGCCTCTTGGCGGCATGACACCGCCGGTTTTTCGTCTTCGATACATTCCTTCAATCCCCTCTAAATCCCTCAAGTCCTTTGTTTGCCGGGCCCGGCGCCGCCAGAAAAAAGTTGGTCTGCAAATTGCTTATGGCTCAGCAGTACAGCGGTGGGCGGCAAACGTCCGGCATGCAGAGGAAAGAGTGTGGACAAGTACCTTTATGTGGCAATGACCGGCGCCAGCCAGAATGCACTGGCGCAGAAGGCTCATGCCAACAACCTGGCGAACATCTCTACCAATGGTTTTCAGAAGGACCTGGAGCAGGCCCGTTCGATGCCGGTGTTTGGTGACAGCTTTCCGGCGCGTGCGTTTGCCATGAGCGAACGTCCGGCCACCGACTTCTCCCCGGGCGCCCTGGTGGAAACCGGCCGTGACCTCGATGTCGCGGTGCAAGGCAACGGCTGGATCGCCGTGCAGAGCCCCGATGGCGGTGAGAGCTACGTGCGCACCGGCAGCCTGAACGTTGATGCGCTGGGCGTGTTGCGCGCCGGCAACGGCATGCCGGTGATGGGCAATGGCGGTCTGATTGCCGTGCCGCCTGAGCAGCAGATCGAAGTCGGCGAAGATGGCACCGTCAGTATCCGTGCGATGGGCGAAGGCCCGCGTGTGATGGCCGAAGTCGACCGCATCAAGCTGGTCAACCCGGACTTCAAGAACATGACCAAAGGCCTGGACGGTTCGATCCACACCAAGGACGGCAAGCCGGCGCAAGCCGATGCCGGCGTCAAGCTGGTGTCCGGATTCCTCGAGTCGAGCAACGTCAATGCCGTGGAAGAAATGACTTCGGTACTGGCGCTGGCCAAGCAGTTCGAGCTGCACATCAAGATGATGAACACCGCCAAAGACGATGACCAGGCCATGGCTCGGGTCTTGCAGATCAGCTAATTATCAGAACGTCGCGCCGTAAAACAGGCGCACGAGGAGAAACGAATGCTTCCGGCTCTATGGGTTGCCAAAACAGGTCTGTCCGCCCAGGACACCAACCTCACCACCATTTCCAACAACCTGGCGAACGTATCGACCACGGGTTTCAAACGTGACCGCGCCGAATTCCAGGACTTGCTGTATCAGATCAAACGCCAGCCAGGCGCCCAGTCGACCCAGGACAGCGAACTGCCGTCGGGTCTGCAAGTGGGTACCGGTGTGCGCATCGTCGGCACCCAGAAAAACTTCACCGCCGGCAGCCTGCAAACCACCGAGCAGCCATTGGACATGGCCATCGACGGTCGCGGTTTCTTCCAGATCCTGCAGCCCGATGGCACCACGTCCTACACCCGTGACGGTACCTTTCACCTGGATTCCAACGGTCAGATCGTCAACGCCAGCGGCTTTGCCCTGGAGCCGGCCATTGTCATTCCGAACAACGCCCAGACGTTCACCGTTGGCCGTGACGGCACCGTGTCCATCACTGTTGCCGGCAGCCCGGCCGCCCAGGTGATCGGCAACCTGCAAACCGCCGACTTCATCAACCCGGCCGGTCTGCAAGCGGTGGGTAACAACCTGTTCCTGGAAACCGCTGCCAGTGGCGCGCCGCAAGTCGGCACCCCGGGCCTGGCCGGTTTCGGCACCACGCTGCAGAACACCCTGGAAACGTCCAACGTCAGCACCGTTGAAGAAATGGTCAACATGATCACCACTCAGCGCGCCTACGAGATGAACTCCAAAGTGATCTCCACCGCCGACCAGATGCTCTCGTTCGTAACGCAGAATCTGTAATCAAGTCTATGAGGCGGCCATGAGGTCGCCTGCAACACCGTGAGGTAGGSTCATGAATCGCTTCGTATCTGTTCTGGCACTGAGTGGGGTCGCCGCGCTGGCGGGGTGCGTCGGTCCGACGCCAAAGCCCAATGACCCTTACTACGCCCCGGTGTTGCCGCGCACGCCGCTGCCGGCTGCCGCCAATAACGGCTCGATCTACCAGGCCGGTTTCGAACAGAACCTGTACAGCGACCGCAAGGCATTCCGGGTCGGTGACATCATCACCATCACCCTGAACGAGCGCACCCAGGCGAGCAAGAACGCCAATTCCCAGGTCGACAAGACCAGCAAGACCAGCATTGGTCTTTCCTCATTGTTCGGCACTAAGCCCAGCGTAAATAACCCGCTCGACAGCGGCGACCTGAGTCTGGATGCCAGCTACAGCGGCGACCGCGCGACCAAGGGTGACAGCAAGGCCGGGCAGGGCAACAGCCTCACCGGCTCGATCACCGTGACCGTCGCCGACGTGTTGCCCAACGGTATCATCGCCGTACGCGGCGAGAAGTGGATGACCCTCAATACCGGTGATGAACTGGTRCGGATTGCAGGGCTTGTTCGCGCCGATGACATCGCGACTGACAACACCGTTTCGTCGACCCGTATCGCCGATGCACGCATCACCTATTCGGGCACCGGTTCGTTTGCCGATGCGAGTCAGCCAGGCTGGTTCGACCGTTTCTTCCTCAGCCCGCTGTTCCCTTTCTAGGTGGCTACGTTGAATCTGAAAAGCCTTATGGTGGGCGTCCTGTTGTTGACGGCGGCCTTCGATGCTCAAGCCGAGCGGCTGAAGGACATCGCCAGTATTTCCGGCGTGCGTTCCAACCAATTGATCGGCTACGGCCTGGTGGTCGGGCTTAACGGTACCGGCGACCAGACGACGCAAACCCCGTTCACCCTGCAGACCTTCAACAACATGCTCTCGCAGTTCGGCATCAAGGTGCCGCCGGGTTCGGGCAACGTGCAGTTGAAGAACGTCGCGGCGGTGTCGATCAGCGCCGATTTGCCAGCGTTCGCCAAGCCGGGTCAGCAGATAGACATCACCGTAGCGTCCATCGGTAACTCCAAGAGCCTGCGCGGCGGCACCTTGCTGTTGACGCCGCTCAAAGGTATCGATGGCAACGTCTATGCCGTGGCTCAGGGCAACCTGGTGGTCGGCGGCTTCGATGCCGAAGGTCGTGACGGTTCCAAGATCACCGTCAACGTTCCGTCGGCCGGTCGCATCCCCGGCGGTGCGTCGGTCGAGCGGGCAGTGCCGAGCGGCTTCAATCAGGGCAACAGCCTGACCCTGAACCTCAACCGTTCGGACTTCACCACGGCCAAGCGCATCGTCGACAAGATCAACGACATGCTTGGCCCTGGCGTCGCTCAGGCCATCGATGGCGGCTCGATCCGCGTGACTGCGCCACTCGATCCAAGCCAGCGGGTCGACTATTTGTCGATCCTGGAAAACCTCGAAGTCGATCCGGGTCAGGCGGTGGCGAAAGTCATCATCAACTCGCGCACCGGCACCATCGTGATCGGCCAGAACGTCAAGGTTTCCCCGGCCGCCGTGACCCACGGCAGCCTGACCGTGACCATCACTGAAGACCCGATCGTCAGCCAGCCCGGCCCTCTGTCCAACGGGCAGACGGCGGTCGTGCCGCGTTCGCGGGTCAACGCTCAGCAAGAAGCCAAGCCGATGTTCAAGTTCGGCCCGGGCACCACCCTCGACGAGATCGTTCGTGCGGTGAACCAGGTCGGCGCAGCACCGGGTGACTTGATGGCGATCCTCGAAGCGTTGAAACAGGCCGGCGCGTTGCAAGCCGACCTGATCGTGATCTGAGGACGGCGATCATGGATATGCGCAAAAGCGGTCTGGTCAGCAGCAGCGATTCGGGTTCCTACTCGGACCTGAATCGTTTGAATCAGCTCAAGGTCGGCGACAAGAACAGCGATGCGAACATGCGCAAAGTGGCGCAGGAATTCGAGTCGCTGTTCCTCGGCGAAATGCTCAAGTCCATGCGCTCGGCCACCGAAGCGCTGGGCAAGGATAATCCGCTCAACACGCCGGCAGCCAAGCAATACCAGGAAATGTACGACCAGCAGTTGRCCGTTTCCCTGTCTCGCGAAGGCGGCGGTATCGGCCTGGCTGACGTGTTGATGCGCCAGATGTCGAAGAACAAACCGTTGGCGCCGGGTGAGGCTGCGGCAGCATCTGCCGCCAAGCAAGCCGCCGCGAAGGCCGCCGTGGAAACACCGATTGCCGCCGGTACGGTCGCCACCAATGGGCCGCTGTCGCGCCTCAATGGCGAGCGCCCGTTGTGGGCTTCACGCGCGGTGAGGGCGCCGGCAGGTGCGGGCGAGGGCGCACACCGCAACGACATGGCGCTGATCAATCAGCGGCGTCTGGCGCTGCCACCGAAACTGGCCGACCGTTTGCTCGCAGGGCTGGTGCCATCGGCATCGACCACGGCGACAACCGCCACCGCAACGCAGAACAAAATCCAGGTGCCGCCGAGCACCGCGACCGGTTCCGGCCCGCTGTACAACGGCGATTGGCTGGCTTCGCAAACGGATACGACCTCCAGCGGGCGCCTGCAGATTTATGGTCGTGCCATGGCTCAAATCCCCCTGGCACCGGCGAAGAAAGCCTTCAGCTCCGCCGACGAATTCGTCAACACCATGCTGCCAATGGCCAAAGAAGCCGCCGACCGTATCGGTGTCGATCCGCGTTACCTGGTGGCTCAGGCCGCCCTGGAAACCGGTTGGGGCAAATCGGTCATGCGCGCCCAGGATGGCAGCAGTAGCCACAACCTGTTCGGGATCAAGGCCAGTGGTAACTGGAAGGGTGATTCGGCGCGGGCGATCACCAGCGAATTCAGAAATGGCCAGATGGTCAAGGAGACGGCTGAGTTCCGTTCCTACGCCTCTTACAAGGACAGTTTCCATGACCTTGTGACGCTGCTGCAAAGCAACAATCGCTATCAAGATGTGCTGAAGTCGGCCGATAACCCAGAACAGTTTGTACGCGAGTTGCAAAAAGCCGGGTATGCAACCGACCCGGATTACGCAAGCAAGATTTCGCAGATAGCCAAGCAGATGACGAGTTACCAAAACTACGCTGCAGCGGGCGCTTCCACTACGCCTTTATAGGCACAAGGCATAAGGTTTGAATCATGAGTTTGCTCAACATCGGGATGTCGGGTTTATCCGCTGGCCAAAGCGCGTTGATGGTGACCGGTAACAACATTGCCAACGCCGACACCGCAGGCTACTCGCGTCAGCAAACCGTGCAGGGCAGCAAGGCCTCGAATCAGTTCGGCAATGTCTACATCGGCACGGGTACGACCCTGGCCGATGTGCGTCGGGTGTACAACAGCTACCTCGATGCGCAACTGCAAACCACCACCTCGCTCAACAGCGACTCGGCTGCCTATGCCGGGCAGATCAGCCCGCTCGATAAGTTGCTGTCAGACAGCGGCACCGGCCTCAACGGCGCCCTGACCAAGTTCTTCGCCTCGGTACAGAACGTCAACGCCAAACCGGGCGACGATGCTTCCCGCCAACTGCTGCTCAGCGATGCGCAAGCGGTGAGCAACCGTTTCAACTCGATCTCCAGCCAGTTGACCGCGCAGAACGCGGACATCAACGGCAACCTGGCGGACATGGCCGATCAGGTCAACAAACTGGCGGCCACCGTGGCCCAGTTGAACCAGAAGATCTCCGAAGTTTCCAACGCCGGCGGCCAGCCCAACGACTTGCTCGACGCGCGCAACGAGACCGTGCGCCAGTTGTCCACCTTCACCGGTGCGCAGGTGATCGAGCGTGACGGCAACCTCGACATTTACCTGGGCAGCGGTCAACCGCTGGTCATGGGCAGCACTGCCAGCAAGCTGGAAGTGGTGCCGAGCAAAGACGATCCGTCGCGTTCGGCCATTCAGCTCAATCGCGGTTCGAGCACCATCGATATCACCTCGGTGATGACCGGTGGCGAGATGGGCGGCTTGCTGCGTTATCGCAGCACCGTGCTGGACCCAGCCATGAATGAACTGGGGCGTGTGGCGCTGGTCGTCGCCGATCAGATGAACACCGTCCAGGCCCAGGGCATCGACAAGAACGGTGATTTTGGTTCGAACCTGTTCAACAGCATCAACACCGCCGCGCAAATGGCCCAACGCAGCGTTGCCACGGTCGGCAACAGCGCCGGCTCCGGCAACTTCGATGTGAGCATCGAGGACAGCGGCAAGCTGACCATTAACGATTACAAGGTCACCTTCACCAGCGCCACCAACTACACCGTGCAGCGTCTGCCTGAAGGCACCGCCATGGGCGCGTTCAGCACGCTGACCACGCCACCGCCGGTGATCGATGGTTTCTCCATGACACTTTCCGGTGGCACCGCAGCCGCCGGCGACACGTTCAAGATCACCCCGACCCGCAACGCGGCGACCAACATCAAGACCGAGATGACCGACTCCAAGCGTCTGGCCATCGCGGCACCGTTGGGCGCGGCGATTGCTGCGGGCGGCAGCGGCACACTGACGATTCCGGCCAGCGGTCAACCGACCCTGACCACCAAGTTCGATATCTACGACACGGCGACCACCACCACGCTCCAGAACGGCCTGAAGACTTCGACGCCGGTCAAGATCGTATTTGGTGCGGCCGGTGGTACGACTCAGACTTACCAAATGCTCGATGCCCAAGGCAACGCGCTCAGCAGCGGCACCATCGTGCCGGGCCAGAACAATACGCTGAGCCTGACCATTCCGCTGGTCGACGGCACCGGCGCCGCGATCAATGATCCGGGACCGCCCATCGTGCAGCGCACTGTGTCGTTTGACATGACCGTGGCCGGTTCGCCAGGTAACGGCACTGCGATCAACGTATCGCTCAGCCAGCCGGGTTCGCTGGATAACCGTAACGGCACCACGCTGGCTGCCTTGCAGACCAAGCAGACCGTGGACACCGGTTCGGCCAGCAACGGTATTTCCCTGAACGATGCCTACGGCAAGCTGGTCTCGGGCGTCGGCGCCAAGGCCGCTCAAGGCAAACTCGACAGTGCCGCGACCACCGCCATCCTGGCCAACGCCAAGGGCGCTCGCGACTCGTTGTCCGGTGTCGACCTCGATGAGGAAACCGGCAACCTGGTCAAGTATCAGCAGTACTACACCGCGTCTTCGCAGATCATCAAGGCTGCGCAGGAAATCTTCAGCACACTGATCAACAGTCTTTAAGGAGTCGTAGCCCATGCGCATTTCTACCGCCCAGTTTTACGAGTCCTCTGCTGCCAACTATCAGAAGAACTTTTCCAACGTGGTCAAGAGCAGCGAAGAGGCCAGCAGCCTGGTTCGCGTGAATACCGCGGCCGACGATCCGGTCGGCGCTTCGCGTTTGCTGCAATTGGGTCAGCAGGCTTCGATGCTTGACCAGTACTCGGCCAACATGACCACCATCAAAGGCACCCTAGGCCAGACCGAGTCGGTGATGACCAGTATTGGCAACGTGCTGCAGCGCGCCAAAGAGCTGGCGCTCGGCGCAGGCAACGCAGGCTATACCGATGCCGACCGTCAGGCGAACGCTTCCGAACTGGGGCAGATTGAAGAGCAACTGCTCAGCCTGATGAACACCAAGGATGAAAACGGCAAGTACATCTTCTCCGGGTCCAAGGGCGATGTGGTGCCGTTCACCCGCAACAGCGATGGCAGCTACGCCTACAACGGTGATCAGGTCACGCTGGATCTGCCGATTGGCGATACCCAGTCGATGGCCACCAACAGCACCGGTTGGGACGTGTTCCAGCAGGCGATCAACACTACCCGGACTCRGACCACGCTCACCGCGCCTGCGGTCGATGACGGTCGTGTGGTGTTGTCCAACGGTCAGGTCGAATCCGATGTCACTTACAACGCCAAGTTCCGCAGCGGCGAGCCTTACACCGTGAGTTTCGTCAGCGGCACGCAGCTGCAAATTACGGACTCGTTGGGTAATGATGTCACCGCTGAGGCCAGTCAGAACGGCGTGTTCAGTTCCACCAGCGGTGCGGCCACACAGACTGTCAGTTTTCGTGGCATTGATCTGAACTTGAACATCAACCTGCAAGCGGGGGATGTCCCGGGAACCGTGATCACCGGGCACAGCTTCACGCTGGCAGCCAAGCCGGACAGCTTCAACACTTCGCGCAGCCCGGGCAACCCGTCGACTGCGCTGGTGACAGGCGCCTCTGTGACCAACAGCACCAACTACCACGCCAGCTTCCCGGGCGGCGGGGCGATTCTCAAGTTCACCAGTGCCACGAACTTCGAACTCTATGCCGCGCCATTGACCGTCAACAGTAAACCGGTGTCCACCGGTACCATGGCCGGTACGACCGCGACAGCATCGGGTGTCTCGTTCACCGTGTCCGGTACGCCGGGTGCAGGCGATCAGTTCTCAGTGGCGGTCAACACGCACCAGACCCAAAACATTCTGGACACCGTCAGCCAGCTGAAAACAGCGCTGTCGACGCCAACCAATAATAATCCGATTGCCATTCAGCAAATGAACGCTGCAGTCACTGCCGGTATCGGCAACCTCTCCAGCGGCATGGACCAACTGGCCTCCGGTATCAGTTCTGTAGGCGGTCGCGGTGCGTCATTGGATACCCAGACTGATATCAACCAGAGTCTGGCACTCGCCAACACCCAGACCCAATCGGCCATTCGCGATTCCGATCCGGCTGAAGTGATGACCCGCCTGACTCTACAGCAGACCATGCTGCAAGCTTCGCAACTGGCGTTCAGCAAGATCGCTCAGTTGGGGCTGTTCAACAAAGTCTGAGTCAGGGCCTTCGCGATCTCGCGAAGGCTTGCGACTGCCGAGTGCAAACCGTCTTTATTCAGCGGTTCGGGGAGTTTCACTTCGTTGAAGTAAGCTCCCGCCGCTCGCGAGTTCTCCCGCCGTGAAACCAGCACCTCTTGTTACCATCGCCATCCCCGCCTTCAACCCGCAGTTCTTCCAGACGGCACTGCAAAGCGCGCTGAATCAGACCTACGCCAATCTTGAGGTGATCGTCTGCGATGACAGTGGCGGTGACGAGATCCGCGAGATCGTCGATGCCTGTGAGGTGCCTGTCTCGATTCGCCTGCGCTATGTGCGCAATCCTCAGCGCCTGGGTTTTCAGGGCAACCTCATGGCCTGCGCCAAAGAGGCCAGCGGTGACTATCTGAAATTGCTGTGCGACGACGACCAGCTGCTTCCTGAATGCATCACTCAGCAGATCGGTGGCTTCATCGACCACGCCGATGTCCACCTGGTGATCGGCCAGCGGCAGTTTTACGACGCTGATTACATCCTGCTTTCCGACCGTGTGGAAAATTGCTGTTTTTCCACCGGTGTCACCTTGTTCAAGGGCGAGGATCTGCTGGGCATTCTGGAAAGCAGTCTGGTCAATTTTCTCAGCGGCCTCAGCGGGGCGTTGTTGCGAACCCGCCATGCGCTGGAATATCTGCCGGCCCTGACTCAGATCGGCGAAGGTTTTATCGCGTGTCTGGACTTCGCCTTGTTTGCCTGCCTGCTACGGCGTGGCAATTTGGTGGTGGTAGGTCAGGTGTTGAGCCTTGAGCGTTTGCATCCGGCGCGGCTGAGCGATCAGGCACCAGTCAAGACTGCGGTAATGACCGAGCTCGACTGGCTCAAGCAAATGCTTGCCTTGCGCAGTGGTGAGCCGGCGCCTGCGCCGGGCTGGGTACGTTATCTGGCACTGGCTGATGCGATTGCGGGGCACGCCTATGCCTGGGAAGAAACCGCGCTGGGCCGGCAACTGGGCTTCATTCAAACGATGGTGCACACCCGGGTAGGCGTCGAGTGCGAGAGCTTTGCCGACATGTATCGGGAATGGCTGTCGTGCCGTCGTTTGAAACCGGCCCAGCAACGCTTGCTCGACGCCCGATTGCAGGGTTGGAGCTGGCGTCCACGCATCGTGCCGATTGTTCTCGACAGCGAAGGTGATGTTCCGGCGCTGGAAGAAACGCTCAAGAGCATTCGTCAGCAAACCTATGCTGCTGAGCAAGTGGTAGTGCTGTCCCAATTGCAGCACTCGCCATGCGACGGTGTGCAACATGTGCGCCTGGATGATGAACCGGTTACCCAGTTCAATCGTCTGCTGGCCCAGTTGGACAACGCAGACTGGATCTATCTGGTTCGCGCGGGGGATCGCTTGAATGAACTGGCTTTGCTGTTGCTGGCAGAGCGCATGGTGGAAATGCCTGACGTGCGCTGCCTCTACAGTGACGAGGGCGGATTGCGTGATGATGTTTCGGTCGAGCCGGTGTTCAAGCCGGACTTCAACCTGGATCTGATGCGCAGCTATCCCTATGTCGGCCGTGTGCTGGCCCTGCAGCGGCAGCGGATGATCGAGCTGGGTGGCATGCAAGACGGTTTTGGCGAGCTGGGTGTGCACGATCTGGTCTGGCGACTGGTGGAGAGTAACGGGCCGCATGCGATTGGGCACATTGCTGAAGTTCTCGTGGAGTCCGCTCTGTGTCTCTCCCAGTGGCTCACGCAGCCGCAGATTATCGAGCAGAGCCCTCGCGTGCTGGCCGCGCATCTGCAGCGGCTCGGCGCACCGCACCGGATTCGTCCCGGCAGCCAGTCGATGATCAATCGTGTGGACTACCTGCATGATGAGCCAGCCATGGTCTCGATCATCATTGCGACCCGCGATGAACTGGGCTCCCTGGAGCGTTGCGTCGAAAGTGTGTTGGAGAAAACCGCCTGCCAACGCTATGAAGTTCTCATTGTCGACAATGGCAGTACTGCCGTTGATGCCTGCAACTGGCTGTCAGCCATGGAGCAAATGGGCAGTGACAAACTTCGGGTGTTGCGCTGTGATCATGGTGACAATCTGGCGGCAGTGCAGAACTTTGCTGCCGGCCACGCCCGTGGCGACTATCTGTTGTTTCTCAGCCCCTACAGTGTCGTTGTGAGCCCTGATTGGCTCGACGAGTTGCTCAATCACGCTCAGCGTCCGGAAGTCGGTGTGGTCGGCGGTCGGCTGGTGAGTCCGCAAGGGCGTATCGAGGGCACGGCCCAGGTACTGGGGTTGCGGGGGGCCGTCGGTGTTCCCAATCGTGGTGAGCCGCTCAACACGTCCGGTTACATGCAGCGCCAGCAGACGGTACAGAATTTCAGTACCGTGGGCATCGATTGTCTGCTTGTGCGCAAGAAAGTTTTTGATGAGCTGCATGGCCTGGACGAGCAAAATCTGGCGCAGGCACTCAATGGCGCTGACTTTTGCCTGCGCGTGAGGCAAAACGGATACCTGGTGGTGTGGACTCCCTACGCCGAATTGATGCGAGTGGTTCCATCCTCTGCCTTCACTCCCGCTCCCAGGGTGCTACAGGCCGAGCAAAAAAGTTTTTACCAGCGATGGTTGCCGGTGATAGCCAGGGATCCGGCCTACAACCCTAACCTGAGTCTGGGCGCCAGCAACTTCAGTCTGGAGCCGGGATTCAAGGATGGCTGGGACCCGTTCTCGCGCCCGCTTTTGCCCAAGGTGCTGGGGATCCCAATCAATACCACCGCAGTGGGCCATTACCGGGTTGCCCAGCCGTTCCGTGAGTTGGAGGCGGCCGGGCGCGTGATGGGGCACCTGAGTTATCACACGCCGACAGACATTGACCTTGAGCGGTGCTCCCCCGACGTGATCGTGTTGCAGGGGCGCTATAGCAAGAATGCGGTCGATGAGGTTGAGCGAGTCAAAAATTGTTCGCACGCTTTCCGCATCTTCGAACTTGACGATTATGTGATTGATGTCCCGAAGAAGAACGCGCACCTGCGCAAGGCTGAGGTCGGGGTCGATAAAATAGTGCGCCGTGGCGTAGGGCTGTGTGACCGGGTTGTGGTCTCGACCCAGCCCCTGGCCGATGCATTGCGGGACATGCATCACGACATCCGGGTCGTCCCGAACATGCTTGCCCCGCATCTCTGGACCGGGCTCACCAGCCAGCGCCGCACCTCTCGCAAACCTCGCGTGGGTTGGGGCGGCGGGACGAGTCATGATGGAGACTTGGCAATCATTGCGGACGTGGTGCGCCTGCTTGCCAACGAAGTCGAATGGGTGTTCTTCGGCATGTGTCCGCCAGCTTTGCGTCCGTTTGTCCATGAGTTCCATCCCAGCATCGGCCTGGAGGCCTATCCGGCCAAACTGGCCAGCCTGAACCTCGATCTGGCCTTGGCACCGCTGGAATTCCATATCTTCAACGACTGCAAGAGCAACCTGCGTCTGTTGGAGTACGGCGCCTGCGGTTATCCGGTGATTTGCACCGACACTGAGGCCTATCGCGGCTATCTGCCTTGCACCAAGGTCGTGAGCAACAGCACCGAGGAATGGCTCGAGGCAATCCGCATGCACTTGTCCGACCCTGATGCGAGCTATCGCATGGGCGATGCGCTGCGCGAAGAAGTGCTGCGCGATTACATGCTCAAGGGCAACAACCTCAACTACTGGGTCGAGGGCTGGCTGCCAAACTGATCGAGCATGGATGTACACCTGCAGGCGGCCTTGGGCCGCCTGTTTTGTTTGTACCGGGCGCGTTACAAATTTGCGGCGGCCGRCTCAAGCCCGGATTGGTTTGCGTCGATACAGGCTCCACAGCTTCGTTCATATGAAAGACCCTTCTGCGACGCGTGTTTGTACATCGCTACGGGAAAGGTATCTGGTTCAACAACATGGCAAGGAAGAAGTCGCAATGGCAGTGATAAACGGGACAAACGGCGTGGATACGCTGACAGGTACCAGTGGGGATGATGAGATCTATGCCTTGGGTGGCAATGATGTGATCAAAGGGAGTGCCGGTGCGGACAAGCTGGATGGCGGCACGGGTACTGATACCGTGGACTATTCGGCGTCGGCTGCTGCGGTGAACGTTGATATTCGTACCGGCGGTGGGCTCCCCGGAGTTGGTGGTGACGCGCAAGGCGACACCCTGGTCAACATCGAAAAGGTCATCGGTACGGGGTTCAACGACACGTTCAACGTTGACCTGAGCACCGTGACCCTTGATGGGGGCGCGGGTGATGATGTCTACATCATCAACGGTTCTGGCG
>NZ_JBFTML010000081.1:0-16902 GCF_056396925.1 Pseudomonas sp. 05N433
GGCGTACTCGGCGTACTCGCCTACGCAGGTAAACCGATCAGGCAACTCAAGAATGGCAAGGTGCATGAAGTGTCGGGTTGGCAGGATCTGACGCTGCGCAAGATGCCGCATCTGGGCACTCGCGTGCTGGCCAATGTCGATGTGCCGGACATGGATATTTTCGCCAGCCGCTATGGCGCGCAAACCCTGAGCTTCAAGGCCGGCGCGGGCTTGAAACTTGGTGGTGTCGCCAACTATCTGCTGGCTCAGGCGTTGAAGATCGGGCTGGTTCGCGACCATGCCCTTTGGGCCGCCAGACTGCATCGGCTGGGGACCCGGTTTGAACGTTTCGGCGATGGTAAAAGCGCGATGTACATCGACGTTCAGGGCAGGGGAGTTGACGGGAAACCGCTGGCCATGACCGTGCAACTGACGGCCATGAATGACAAGGGGCCGCAAATCCCAAGCTGCGCATCTGTAGCCTTGGCCGCGAAAATGGCCCAGGGCTATGTGCCGCAACCCGGTGCCAGGGCTTGCGTGGGCGAAATTACCGTCGATGAATACATGGCAGCGATCAACGATCCGGACAATTTGAGCCTGTCTGTGCAGTTCTCTGGCGAGCTGCGCTGACATGCTCTATCTGTGCTTGAAGTACCTCCACGTCATTGCCGCGATTTTCCTGTTCGGATTCGGCATGGGCTCCTACCTCTACCTGATCGCTGCCAGCCGCACGGCCAACCCTCAAGTGATCGCGCATGTGGCCCGAATGGTCGTGCGCTTCGACACCTGGATTACCACGCCGGCAGGCTTCGTTCAGATCATCACGGGCTACCTGCTGATGAGGCTCTCCGGACTTCCCATGACCACGGAGTGGGTACTGACTTCGTTGATTATCTTCTTCTGCGTGGGTTCGCTTTGGCTGCCGGTGCTGGTGTTGCAGAAGCGGCTGTACCTGATGGCGTCGTGCGCAGTTGAGGCCGGAAGCGGACTCGATGATGAATACCGATCCGTGTACAAAAAATGGTGGTGGATGGGGGTGGTCGGTTTTGTCGGGATGTTTGTGATTGTGCTGATGATGGTGACGAAGATGACGCCGGTGCAACTGGTTGGGCTATTGGGGTAGCAGGATCGGCTGGCTCAAGACCTCTGCCAAAMATGAACGCGAGGCGATCCAGTTAATGTGGGTGAGGGCGTTCATAGGGGCGCTTTCAAAAAGCGTTGTTCATGATCAGGATCCGGCAGCAAGCACGTGTCGTATTTCCCGAAGAGCCGATAACGATTAAGCGCAATGCGGTCGTATGCCCAATCTCGAAGCATGCGAGGGAAGATGCGCAACAGGTTCACTGGGCGCCAGAGAGCGGGCAACTGGGCGATGACTTCGAAAAATGCATCCGAACGCTCCCAGAAGTGTCGGTCGCGGATCACCGCCATGGTGTCGAACTGATCCACGGGCAAACCTGCCCACGCGAGCAGGACTTGCCCCTCGGGTGACTGAACCGCCGCCAACCGCACGCGCTGCTGGCGGTCATGGCGAATCAAGAACCTCGCCCAACCATTGCACAGCTTGCAGACACCGTCGAACAAGACCACCGTCTCTCCTGGTTTGAGCAGCGGCGCGGGTGAGGGGCGGATTTTCGAGGTGGGCATAAGCGTGGATCCAAGGGAACCTGATTATCCCGGATCATAACCGCGTGCCAGCGTTAAAGTCTGCATTTCGCCGAAGGGGGGCTGCTCCTTGCCGGCAGCTGCAATATCATTGTTCCTTTAATATCAGCCAAGGAGGCATCCATGAGTGTGCGTGGTAAAGACCGGCAGATCGACAATATTGAATTTAATGTCGACGACATTGCTCGCAGCAAAGCTTTCTACGGCAGTGCGTTCGGCTGGACATTCGTCGACTACGGCCCAACCTATACGGAATTCAGTGATGGCCGCCTTACCGGTGGCTTCACTACGGGAGAGCCGGTTCGACCTGGTGGCCCTTTGATCATTTTGTACTCGGATGATCTCGATGAGGCGCAGCAACGGCTCAAAGCCTTGGGCGCTGTTATCACCCGCGAAACATTCCCGTTCCCTGGTGGAAGCAGGTTCCACTTCATTGATCCGGATGGCTATGAACTGGCCGTTTGGACAGCTCGGCAGTAGGGCTCAGGTCGGCCCAAAGCGGTCCATTACCAGGGTTCGCTTTGGGCCGATACTCAAGCGGCAGGTGCGGGGCGAGCCATGACCCTGGTCGCATAAATTTGAAATGCACAGCGTTGCTCGCCAGAATCGCGGGCCGATCCGGTCAAAGGTGCCGGACGTTCGTGGTGAAAAGGGGCAACAGTTGAACCAACAGACATTGTCCATGCGCCTGGAACGCGTGGCGGCACATGTGCCAGCAGGTGCGCGCCTGGCCGATATCGGCTCGGATCACGGCTACCTGCCTGTGGCATTGATGCGCCGTGGCGCCATCGTGGCGGCGGTGGCCGGAGAGGTGGCATTGACGCCATTTCGCTCGGCCGAACGCACCGTGCGCGAGAACGACCTGGACCAGTGGATCACCGTGCGCCTGGCCGATGGCCTGACGGCAATCGAGCCGGGAGACGGGATCACGGCAATCAGCATCTGCGGCATGGGCGGCGAGACGATCCGCGACATTCTCGACAGCGGCAAGGCACGTCTGAGCGGCCAGGAGCGCCTGATTCTTCAACCCAACGGCGGCGAGCAGCCACTGCGCCAATGGCTGATGGAAAATGGTTACTGCATCCTCTGCGAGGAAGTGCTGCGGGAAAAACGCTTCGACTACGAAATCATCGTCGCCGAGCGCACCGGGCCGGTGATGTACACCGCCGAGGAGCTGTATTTCGGTCCGCTGCAGATGCAGGCACGCAGCTCGGCATTCCTGATCAAGTGGCAGCGCCTGTTGCGCGAGAAGCAGCGGACCCTGAGCAGCTTCGCCAAGGCGCGGCAGGCCGTGCCCGAGGAGAAGGTGCAGGACGTCGCCCTGCAGGCCCGGTGGATCGCCGACCTGCTGGCTTGAGCCCTTGACTAAGTAATTGCAGGGGTAAATTTCAACCTGACGGTTGCTGCTCTTATAGGGCTTGCGGGTTAGCGGCAGCACAGGCAACCGCTGATCAGCGGTTGATCGGGGTCGCTTTCGAGAAATGTAACCATGACTTCCATACCCGTTCGGGGGGGCGTCATTCCACAACTCCAATTGGAGGTCCCCCTCAGCCAACAACAACTCTTGTCGTCAAATCTACCTTCGCGGTCCCAGGGGAACTTGACCTTGACCCTTCCGAGGCGCCTATCACCCTGGATCTCCTCGTCTTCCAGAGCGATGATCACAGCGGTGTGGTTACTTGGTACCTGAGGTTTCTTGTGAGCCAAAGGCGGACGATAGGACACGTCCCACGGAAGAACGATAAAGCGGTTGCGGTAACCCTGATGAAAGTCATCCTCGTTGTTTGTGTTGCCACTGGCGATGTTCTCGCTCAATACCTGTGGTTGCTTGCCTTCGTGGATGATCTGAGTCAGTAACCATCGGTCGTTCCATTCCTGGCGCGGGTGGCCAGAGATCTCCAGAACATGGCCACTGACTAACCGGGTCTGGTCACCTTGCCCTTCGGCTTGACGATAAGCCGCATGGCGGCGCTCCATAGCACGCAGACTTATCTGCTTGCCGTGCTCATGGCTTGTGAAAGGCTTCAGCTTGTCATCGTTTTCCATGCCTGGCTGTTGCTCGTTTCTCCCCAGACGTAGGTTGAAGCGCTTGATCAGTGGCTCGTTGGCCACTCTATCGCTCTCTTGTCCATAAGCAGTGGGTTGCCCAATCCTGGGAAAAGCCGCCTGGTCATCGCCAAAGACCAGCACGTGGCCTTGAGCGCTGTGTTGGAAGTGGAAGTGGATACCTTCTTCTTCGCACAAGCGCTGAATAAAGTGCAAATCCGTTTCATCGTACTGGGTACAGTAGTCACGCTCGGGGTAGGTCGACCCCAGATGAAACCGATAAGCCTCACCCACAATCCCGTGTTCTTCCAGTATCAAGGCGACGATTTTCGGCACCGAGAACTGTTGATAGATCCTCTGGTTGATGCGGTGGCGCAAGTAGGACAGGTGCGGTACGAGGGCCAGATTGTAGTGCGTCAAACGCTGATGATTACCGCTTTGGGCGATGTGATAGATCCGTCCATGGACGCCGTTGCCCTTCGCGTCGAAGGTCAGAAAAGCCTCTACGTCGAAGAGGCTTTCGAGATCCAGGTCAGACCGCTCGCTAACAAGCTCCACGTTGAAGAGGTAAGGCCTGCTGATCGCCTCATCTCCGGTGAATGCGAGTACTTGAAAATCGTGCGCAAAACCGTCGATGGTCAAACTGAAAGACGTCTGATTGGCTGGGCTGAACATCCACTGTTCTCTTCTTGCATAAAGTGTTGAATCGGGGCTGTCGCAGATGTCAATGTCAGGAAGCCGGGTAAGTCCAGCTCAGGGCAAGAGCCTATAACAGGCACTAATCCACTAATTTGGCGCTCTTGTATATTGGCGTTTGCGTCTTACTTTCCGGACATAAATAGCCTCAACCTGCTGCTCAAGCACGTCTGCGTATAAAATAAAGACATGCATAGAGCAACAGGCGACAAATCAAGTCAGATCACACACCACTCTTCACTTTGGTCCAGATCCGCGTGCGGATTCGCTCCAGCTTCAATGGCAGTGGCTCAAGTGGGATAAGTGTGGCAATGGTCTTTTTGTCTGGATAAATCCAGGGGTTGTCTCGCAACTTCTGTTCGACAAACTCAGCGGCATCTTTGTTAGCGTTAGGGTAGAGAGTGTGGTTTGAGGTCTTGGCAATAACTTCTGGTCGCAACATGTAATTAATAAACGCCATACCTTCCTTTGGGTGGGGCGCGTCTTTTAGAAGAACCAGATTTTCCGACCAGACCAGCGCTCCTTCGCGAGGAAGGCTGTAGGTAATCTTGCGTCCAGTGTTGGTCTTCTCGTTGATGGCCTGCGCAGCAAGGGCACCATTAGCCCATCCCACGACTGCACAAATATTGCCGTCAGCCAGGTCAGCRTCAATTCGGGAGGAGTCGAAATAGAGGACGTAGGGGCGGATTTTTAACAGTAGGGCTTGAGCTTTCTGGTAATCATCCGGGTTCCTGCTGTTGCTGGGGAGCCCAAGGTAATGCAACGCAATCGAAATGATCTCACTTGGAGAGTCAAGCATTGCCACACCACACGACTGGAGCTTACTGATGATTTCTTCTTTGAAGATCAAATCCCAGCTATTCACCGGAGCATTATCACCCAATGCCGCTTTGACTTTGTCAACGTCATAGCCAATGCCGGTAGTACCCCATAGATAGGGCACAGCGTAGCGATTACCAGGATCATTGACCGCGACCTGGGACAAGATATCAGGATCGATATGGGACAAATTACTCAGTTGATTACGATCCAGCGGCTGAAGTACTCCCGCCTGGATCAGGCTTGGCAACACATTGGAGGTGGCCACAACCACGTCATACCCCGTGCGCCCAGCCATTACTTTGCTCTGCATGATTTCGGCGCTGTCGAAAGCATCCATATGCACTCTGGTGCCAGTTGCCTGCTCAAACTCCTTTGGGGTCTCCGGTGCGAGAAGCCCGAACCAGTTGTACAGATGCACCCCAGGCTCTACAGCTCCCACTGATGTGCTCATCCCAGCACAGAGAAGCGAGGCCGAAAAAATGGTTCGCAAACGTGATTTTCTCATGCAACATCCTTATCAAGACGATGTGCCCTCATGGCCATCGTAAGTCCTGCCAGCGAATATACCGTGCGTTACCGAATAGTAAATACCTACGAATACTTACCTCTGACCTACGAATCCCTAACCCTAAAGGGGTAGAAAATGCCGTTCGACCTTCATAGCCTGGCTTGGCACCGATCGATTGGGAAGCTGATCATGCAGTTGAACCGTCCAGAATTCTGGAGTTCGCTTGTTCGTATATTAAACGAATACGTGCAAATCGATAATTGGGTTGTATTGATCTTTAGCAATCAACAAGTGCAAGTCGTTAGTCTTCCTGAAGTCGCAGATGTTGAAGAGGTAGACGCGTTCATTCATCGCTATGTGAAGGGGCTTTACCTGCTGGATCCATTTTATATAGCTAATCGAGAAAATCCCCAGAGCGGTTTCTTTCATTTGCTGGATATTGCGCCGGAATACTTTCTTGAAACTGAGTATTATCATCAATATTTTGCACAATATATCTCTGTGGATGAGGCTCAGTACAATGTTCAGCTCGACGCCGATAGGACGTTATGTATTTCTGTTGGTAGCAAAGTCCGTTTTAATCAAGAACAAATAACAATGCTTGATATTATCAAGCCGTGGGTGACTGCATTAATGCATCAGCGCATGTGTTTTGAAATTGATGTAGAGAAAAATCTCGCTGAGCCACCTCTATGGCCAGAAACGATTACCCAGCTGGGCACGCAAATAACAGCGCGCGAAAGTGATGTGCTCAGATTGTTGCTCAGTGGCTTCTCTAATAAAGAGATAGCCGGAAAGCTTTCCCTCTCGGTGGAAACRATAAAGGTTCATCGGCGCAATATTTATGCCAAATTAAATATCAAGTCACAATCCGAGCTGTTTGCTCGATTTTTTATGCCCAAACAAGATGTTTTCTCTACAAGTTGAAGTCGGTGTTTTAGTCTGGATATTACCGTTAAATGGGTTCACGGCTTCAGGTACGAACCTGGCCTGACCTCTATATCCCGGCTCGGGACGAGGGCATCACGCTAATTTGCGCGGGTCATCGGAGTCATGTTCCTGCAAGCATCAAATCCAGATTCTGCACTGCTGCTCCAGCTGCTCCCTTCCCAAGATTGTCAAACACCGCAGCCAACAAAACCTGGCCCGTTTCGTCATTCTCAAACACAGACAGTCGCACATCATCAGTCCCGTTAAGTGCCTGAGGATCAAGGGACGTCAGCCCTTTAGCCTCCAGCATCGACATCACCTGTACATGGCTCGCATCGGCGTAGTGCCGCATCAGACACGCATGCAACTGCACCGCACTCACACCTGGCGCCAACAACCGGGTTTGCAAGGGGATGGTCAGCACGATCCCCTGCCTAAAAGCGCCATAGGCCGGCACAAACATCGGCCGCTCCGTCAGACCGCTTTGTTGTTGAATCTCTGGAATATGTTTGTGTGCCAACCCCAGCCCATAGACCTGAAACGCCGACGCCTGTGCTGCGCCTTCTCCCTCATGCTCTTCCACCCCGACACGTCCTTTCCCGGAATAACCCGACACGGCATGAATGTTCATCRGGTAATCCCTGGGCAGTAATCCGGCCTCCAGTAAAGGGCGCAGCAACCCTATCGCCCCCGTTGGATAGCAACCGGGATTGCTGACCCGTCGCGCGGCGGCGATGCGTTGGCTCTGCTGCGGATTCATCTCCGCGAAACCATAGGTCCAGTCTGGATGGGTGCGGTGCGCCGAACTCGCATCGATCACCCGCACGGCGGGGTTTTCGATGGTCGCTACAGCGTCGCGCGCGGCTTGGTCGGGCAAGCACAGAATCGCGATGTCGCAGTTATTGATGGCTTCGGCGCGACGTTGCGGATCCTTGCGATATTCGGGGCTGAGAGTGATAAGCCGCAGATCGCTGCGGTCGCGTAGGCGTTGATGGATTTGCAACCCGGTGGTGCCTTGGTCGCCATCGATGAATACAAGGGGACTTGCCATGGAATGCTCTCGGACGTTGGAAATCAGGAGTTCCAATCTTCAGTGAGGCGCTAAGATAGGAAAAGTTGAATTTATAAACGATGAAATTCAGTTTTTCTGAACGAGGAGTCACTCATGCGCGAAATCAGCCTGGACCGTCTGCGCACGCTGGTGGCGATTGCCGACCTGGGTTCGTTTGCCGAGGCGGCCCGCGTGCTGCACTTGGCGCCACCCACGGTCAGTTTGCATATCGCCGACCTGGAGGCGCGCGTGGGCGGCAAGCTGTTGTCGCGCACGCGTGGGCGCGTTCAGCCTTCGGCGATTGGGAACACACTGGTGGAACGTGCGCGGCGTCTGTTGGCGGATGCGGAGCAGGCGCTTGAGGATGTGGAACGTCAGGTACAGGGATTGGCCGGGCGTGTGCGGCTAGGCGCCTCCACGGGGGCCATCGCACAGTTGATGCCGCACGCTTTGGAGACGTTGAGCCAGCGCCATCCCGCTATCGATGTGCAGGTCGCGGTGCTCACGTCGCAGGAAACTCTGAAGAAGCTTGCCGAGGGCGCTTTGGAGATCGGTTTGGTCGCGCTGCCGCAGTCCCCGGTGAAGGGCTTGCGGATCGAGCCATGGCGACGGGACCCGGTCATGGCCTTCCTGCCGGCTCGCTGGGAATCCCCGGAGGTTGTGACCCCCGACTGGCTGTCCACTCAGCCATTGATTCTGAATGACAACACCACTCGTCTTTCGCGTTTGACTGCGGAGTGGTTCGCCAGTGGTGGGCCGCAGCCTGCGCCGCGTATTCAACTGAACTACAACGATGCGATCAAAAGCCTGGTGGCGGCTGGCTATGGTGCGACGTTGTTGCCGCATGAGGCCTCCACGCCATTGCCCGATACCAGGATCGTCATGCGGCCATTACAGCCCTTATTGTGGCGGCAACTGGGTATTGCCCACCGTAGTCGAGACATCGAACGGCCTACGCAACATGTGCTGGATGTGCTGTGGGAATTGAGTGCGGGGTAGGGGATTTTGTCAGAGGAGGGACAGCTTCTGGCCGTCATCTACCTGATGCAAAAGCCAGTGATTCCTGGCAACGCACTGGTCCGATGCGCTCGACTATCGGTCCAGTAGAGGTGCCAACAGCGCACACATGCCGCGCCAGTGCGAACCCTCCCAGTAAATCCGTTGGCAGGCGTCACAGCGCAGGAAGTGCGAATAGAGGACGCCAACGCGTGGCGGCACTTGCGGCCGGGCCAGTTCCGGGCTGATCTCGTGTAGCGGCAGGTTGCAATGGAGGCACAGGCTGAAGGGGCGCGCGCTACGCGCCAGGTCGAGGCGCTCGTACAATTCGCGCAGCTGCAGCGACGGTTTCAGGGCATGCACGTAACAGCCGTGGCTGATGATCCGCCGCTTGAGCAGTTCGCGGTCGCGGGTTAGCACGATGCGTCCTTGCTGCGCGGCGATTTCGGCGATCTCGGCATCGTCGAAGCCATTGTCGTAGAGGGTGTCGAAGCCGCTCATGCGCAGCAGACTGGCCAATCCGCCAAGGTGCGCATCAGCGACGAAGCGCAGCACCCGTAAAGGTTGCGCACGAACCTTGAGCAACGGACTGATGTCCAGCGTTTCGAACTTGGGATACACCGCCAGCCGGTCACCGTCGAAGATCACCCGCTCAAAGCCCACCGACTCGCCATTGAGCAGCACCATCTCGACCTCGGTGTGCGGTATCCCGAGCGCCTCGATCATGTGCTTGACCGTCGCCCCTCGCGCGCACTCGCAAGTGAAGGACTGCCGCCGTCGCTCGGCCGGCAGGAAATCGTTGAGCTCCTCGTAGAAGCGGAAAGTTGCACGGGTCATGCTGAACAGTATGGCAGGGCTGCAGGAAGAATGAGTTCAGCTGCTCAGTAGAGGGCGGGAGGGATGGATTATCAGGTTGAGCCAGCGCCTTCGAGCAACCCAGCGGTCGCTCGAAGGCGCTCCGGTTACTTCAGGTTGCCGCTGAGGAATTGCTGCAGGCGCTCGCTTTTGGGGTTGCCCAATACGTCCTCGGGCGCACCTTGCTCTTCGACCCGCCCCTGGTGCAGGAACAGCACCTGGTTCGACACTTTGCGCGCAAAGCTCATTTCGTGGGTCACCATGATCATGGTGCGGCCTTCTTCGGCCAGCCCCTGGATCACCTTGAGCACTTCGCCCACCAGTTCCGGGTCCAGGGCTGACGTCGGCTCGTCGAACAGCATGATCTCCGGTTCCATGCTCAGGGCACGGGCAATGGCGACCCGTTGCTGCTGACCACCTGAGAGAAACGCCGGGTATTGATCAGCAACCCGTGCCGGCAAACCGACCTTGTCCAGGTAGCGCCGGGCGCGATCCTCTGCGTCCTTCTTGCTGACACCCAGCACCCGGCGTGGAGCCATGGTGATGTTTTCCAGCACCGTCATGTGGCTCCACAGGTTGAAGTGCTGGAATACCATCGCCAGGCGAGTGCGGATGCGTTGCAGTTCGTTGGCATCGGCCACGCGCATGCCGTGGCGGTCATGGACCATTCGAATCGGCTGGTTGTCCAGACTCATGGCGCCGTCGTTGGGTGTTTCCAGGAAGTTGATGCAACGCAGAAAGGTGCTCTTGCCCGAACCACTGGCGCCGATCAGGCTGATCACATCGCCGGTCCTGGCGTTCAGCGAAACGCCCTTGAGGACTTCATGGTTGCCGTAACTTTTGTGCAGGTTTTCAACGGTCAGTTTGTACATGAACAAGCATCCTGAATTAGTGAGCCGGGCCCAGGAAAGACAACCAACGGCGTTCAGCCAGGCGGAACAGGCCGACCAGGGAGAACGTGACTGCCAGGTAGATCAACGCGGCGAGGCCGAACGATTGGAAGGTCAGGAAGGTCGCCGAGTTGGCGTCCCGCGCGACTTTCAGGATGTCCGGGATGGTCGCGGTGAAAGCTACGGTGGTCGAGTGCAGCATCAGAATCACTTCGTTGCTGTAGTAAGGCAGCGAGCGACGCAGGGCGGAGGGCATGATCACGTAGGTGTACAGCTTCCAGCCGGTCAGCCCGTAGGCTTTGGCCGCTTCGACTTCACCGTGGTTCATGCTGCGAATCGCCCCGGCGAAGATCTCCGTGGTGTAGGCGCAGGTGTTCAGGGCGAAGGCGAGGATGGTGCAGTTCATCGCGTCGCGAAAGAACGCATCCAGTACTGGCTGAGCCCGCACCGCGGCCAGGCTGTAAATGCCGGTGTAACAGATCAGCAGCTGAATATAGAGCGGCGTACCGCGAAACAGGTAGGTGTAGAACTGCACCGGCCAGCGCACCCAGACATTGCTCGAGACCCGGGCAATCGACAGCGGGATCGACATCACGAAGCCGAAGAAGATCGAAGCACTGAGCAGCCAAAGGGTCATGGCCAGCCCGGTGATGTGATTGCCGTCCTGGAACAGGAAAGGTTTCCAGTATTCCTGCAGTAGCTCGATCATCGCACGGCCTCCCGGGTGCCTGCGGCGTAGAAGATTTCCATCCGGCGCAAGACGTAGTTCGAAACGGTGGTGATCACCAGATAGATCAAGGCGGCCAGAATCAGGAAGAAGAACAGCTGATAGGTGCTCTTGCCCGCGTCCTGGGCCACCTTGACCAGATCGGCCAGGCCGATGATCGACACCAGCGCGGTGGCCTTGAGGATCACCATCCAGTTATTACCGATGCCCGGCAGGGCAAAACGCATCATTTGCGGGAAGACCACCAGGCGGAAGCGCTGGGCGCGGGTCAGGCCGTAGGCGGTAGCCGCTTCCATCTGCCCTCGCGGTACGGCAAGGATGGCGCCACGGAAGGTTTCGGTGAAATAAGCCCCGTAGATGAAGCCCAGGGTAATGACCCCGGCGCTAAAGGGGTTGATCTCGACGTATTCCCATTCCATGAAGTCGGTAAACGAGGACAGCCAGGTTTGCAGGCTGTAGAAGATCAGCAGCATCAGCACCAGGTCCGGCACCCCGCGAATCAGCGTGGTGTAGGCCTGCGCAGGGACACGCAGCAGTGCCGATTTCGAAAGCTTGGCGCTGGCGCCGATCAGGCCCAGGCCAACGCTCACCAGCAAGCACAGAAAGGATAATTTGACCGTCATCCAGGAGCCTTGCAGCAACAGCGGGCCGAAACCCTTGAGGCTAAAGTCTGACAGCCCAAGAATCTGCAATAGGTTTTCTAACATTGAGCAGCCCTACGTCAATCAAAGAAGAGCCCATCCGGAAATGGGCGCAGGGTCATTATTTGTCGCTGTAGAGATTCAGATCGCCAAAGTGCTTCTGCTGGACGGCCACATAGGTGCCATTGTCGTGCAGTGCCTTGATAGCTTTGTTCAGCAAGGCCTGGAGCTCGACGTTGCCTTTGGTGAGACCCACGGCGGTCTTGGCTGGAAGGAGGGGATTTTCGACCGGCTCGCTGACTTGGAAGTCGGCGCCTGGTGGCGACTTCAGGAAGCCCAGTTCGGCTTGCAGCATGTCCTGGATCGAGGCATCGAGGCGTCCGGAGATCAAGTCAGCGTACACCTGGTCTTGGTTGGCGTAGGCCTGGGTCTCTACCCCGGCCTTGTCCAGCACGGCCTTGGCGTAGGCTTCCTGGATGGAGCCTTGCTCGTAGCCGATTTTCTTGCCCTTGAGGGCGGCCGGATCGATGCCGATGGCCGCGCCTTTCTTGAATACCAGCGCGGTCGGGCCAGAGAACAGCTCGTTCGAGAAATCGATGACTTTCTCACGCGCCGGCGTGACGGTCATGGAAGAGATCACGCCATCGAACTTGTTGGCCTTGAGGCCGGGAATCATGCCGTCGAAGTCGCTTTCGACCCACTTGCACTTGACCTTCAGCTCCGCGCAGATCGCGTTGCCCAAGTCGATGTCGAAGCCCACCAGGCCGCCGTCGGAGGCCTTGGATTCGAACGGCGCATAAGAGGGGTCGACGCCAAAGCGCAACTCCTTGTACTCCTTGGCCAGCGCAGAACCGGCAGCCACACACAAAGCCAATGCAGAAAGAGTGAGAAATGCTTTTTTCATTATTTTATTCCCAGGGACCATCGAAAGCGCTTGTGCCGCAAGAGCGCGTGTACTGCGTTGCGAAATGTCCTATGCACACGCAAGTACTTGTACAGACAAGCATATGCAATCACCCGGCCAATTCGCCGATTGGGCGCTTGAGAAAGCGCGTACAGCGCTCTGGGATGGGCTTGGCAGGCAGGTGAACGCTGGGGAGAGGTAGCCTGCGAGGCTGTTACCTAAGCAGGCTTTTACACTCGGCTGGGGTATGCGGTAACAAAGTGTGGGGTTAAGGGCGCTGACTTTCCTGGCTCAAGCCTTGACCCAACGCTGACGGCTCCAGCTACTCAATGTATCGACGGCCAAGACCAATAACAGCATCGCCAGAATAACCGTGCTGGCTTGAGCTTCCTGGAACAGGCTGAGGCTGACATAGAGCATTTGCCCCAAACCACCGGCGCCGACGAAGCCGAGCACACTGGCCATGCGGATGTTGTTTTCCCAGCGGTACAGGATGTAGGCCAGTAGCTGTGGCAACAGATTGGGCAGGGTGCCGTAACAGAACGCCCATACGGCATTGGCTCCCTGCAAACGGATGGCGTCGGCCGGTTCTGGTGGGGTGTTTTCCAGTGCTTCGGCGAACAACCGGCCGAGCACGCCGGTGGTGTGCAGGGCCAAGGCCAGGGTGCCGGCGTTGGGGCCGAGCCCGGCGGCCAGGACCATCAGTGCGGCCCATACCAGTTCCGGCACCGCGCGCAAGGCGTTGAGCACCAGGCGTGACGCGCTCTGCAAAGGCCAGCCGTAGCGCCCGGCTGCGGGCAATGCCAATAGCAGGCCGAACACCGCCGCGAGCAGGGTGCCAAGGGCCGACATGGCCAGGGTTTCCAGGGCGCCGTGGCCGATGGCTTGTAGATGGCTCGAGCTCAGGTCCGGGCTGAGAAAACGCTGGGCATAAGCGCCCATCTGCTTCAGGTTGCCGGCGCCGCCGAGCTCGCCGAGGTCGATGCCCAGGTAGTTGAACGAGGCGATGACCGCTGCGCCGATGCACAGGAGCAGTGTCAGGTTGAACAGGCGATTCATGTCAGCCTCCAGCGCAGCAGGCGGCTGAGTTGATCGGCGAGCAGCACCAGGACGAGGAACGTCAGTAACAGACTGGCCACTTCACCACCGGCGAACATGCGCAACGACAAATCCATTTGCTGGCCCAGGCCGCCGGCTCCGACGAAGCCCATCACCACCGAGGCGCGGATTGCGCATTCCCAGCGGTACACCGTGTACGACAGCAGTTCCGCAGCGACATTGGGCAGGATTCCGTAGCAAAAGGCTGCGAGCCGACCACTGCCGGACTGCAGTAGCGCGTGTACCGGGCGCTGGTCGACCGACTCGAAAATTTCCGCATAGACCTTGCCCAACATGCCGCTGTAGGTGATGGCAATGGCCAGTACCCCGGCTGTCGGGCCGAGGCCGACGGCGCGCACGAACAGCAGGGCCCAGACAATTTCCGGCACGCTGCGCAGGAAGATCAGCAAGCCGCGTATGGGCCAACGCAGCAGTTGGCCCCAATAGCTCGGGTGGCCAGCGCGGGAGGCAGCAGACAGCGACAGGGCACGACTGGCGAGCAGGCCGGCGGGAACAGCCAACAGCAACGCCAGGGCCATGCCGGCCGTGGCGATGGCCAGGGTCTGCAGGGTGGCTTGCAACAACAGCTGGATGAACTCGTCGCCATGGGCCGGTGGCCAGAAGGCGGACACGAACCGGCCCATCTCGCTCTGACTGTCACTCGCCACCAGCACACGGAGGTCCAACTCGCTGAAGCGGATGCCGGGCCACAGCAAGGCAAGGGCCAGCAGGGTGAGCAGCAGACGGGGCAGTGCGGCCGGATCGCGGGTGTCAGACGTCAGCATCGGGGGATCTGCACACTCAAGGGAGCCGGAGGAATCGGCGAGGACTGCAACTGCTCATTGGCGTAGAGCTTGTCGAGCAGCTCGCGATCGACGGCGCTGGCCGCAAGGTCGAACAGGATCTGTCCATCACGCAAGCCGATGATGCGCGAAAAGTGCGCCAGGGCCAGCTCCACCGCGTGCAGGCTGGCGACCAGGGTGACGTTCTGCTCCCGGGCATGGCGGCACAGCACCGAAAGCGTGTGCTGGGCCAACACCGGGTCCATGGCCGATACCGGCTCATCGGCCAGCAACACCTCGGGCGCTTGATATAACACGCGGGCAATGCCCACGCGCTGTAGCTGTCCGCCGGACAGTTGCTGGCAATGCGCGAACAACTTGTCACTCAGGTCCAGCCTGGCCAATGCCGCGCGTGCGCCCGGAACATCCAGCGGATGCAGCAGGTTCATCAGGCTCTTGCCCAGACCCCACTGACCCAGCTTGCCGGCCAGAACTGCGGTGACCACGCGCTGGCGGGGAGGCAGGGGAGGCGCCTGATGAATCAGACCGATACGCGCGCGCAGCCGCTGACGCTGACGGGCAGAAAGCTGCCAGACGCGCTCGCCGAGCACCTGCAGCTCGCCGTTGCCCGGTCGCAGGGCGGTGGCCAGCAGGTTGAGCAGGCTCGACTTACCCGCGCCGGACGGGCCGATGATCGCGACCTGTTCGCGTGCACCGATGTGCAGGTCCACGCCACGCAGCGCCTGGACGCCGTTGGCGTGGGTAAGGCTGACCTGGGTCAGATGCAATGTCATTTGAGCAGTTCGGCGGCGCGTGCGGCTTCCTCGATGCCCTTGTAGTTCTCAGGCTTGGTTTCGATGAAGCGGCTGGCGGCCTGCAGGTCCAGAATCTCCTTGTCCCTCGGGTTCGCCGGATCGAGCGCCAGGAACGCAGCCTTTATCTTGGCCGCCAGCGCCGGGTCGAGGGTTCCGCGCACCGTCCAGTTGTAGTCGAAGTACGCAGGGGTGGTCGAAAACACTTTGACCTTGGTGGTATCGACCTTGCCGGCGGCGACCAGTTTTTCCCACACGCTGGCGTTGAGCACCCCGGCGTCGACCTTGCCAGCCTGGACCCAGGCAACGGTGGCGTCATGGGCGCCGGAGTAGCCGACGCGACTGAAGTAGGTCTCCGGCTTGATGCCTTCCTTGAGCATGAAATAGCGCGGCATCAGACTGCCGGAAGTGGAGGACACCGAGCCGAAGGCAAAGGTCTTGCCCTTGAGATCGGCGAGGGACTTGACGGCAGGGTCGGCGGTGATGAATTTGCTGGTGAATTGGGCGTCCTGTTCACGCTGCACCAACGGAATGGCATTGCCGGTTTTCAGGCGTGCCTGCACGAACGTGAAGCCGCCCAGCCAGGCCAGATCGATGCGATCGGTAGCCAGTGCCTCGACCACCGCCGGATAGTCGCTTACAGGTACGAACTCGACCTTCATGCCCAATTGTTGTTCCAGATAGGCGCCAAGCGGCTTGAACTTGCGCAGCAGTTCGGTCGGGGCTTCATCAGGAATCGCGCTGACTTTCAGGGTCTCGGCGGCTTGCGCCAGCAGGGTGCAAAAAGACAAGGACAAGCCGACGGCCAGTGCCAGGGTACGCTTGAGCATGGAAGATCTCCGGTGCATTTACGGAAGAATGTCGAGGCGCCTGGCACAAGGTGATTGCTGCGTGGCGCTTTGTGAGGGTAGCCGAAATGGAGCGAAATTGACTGCTTTTGGGCTATTGCGGTTTATTGCGAAGGGCGGCATACGACCCGAAGCTGCCCGTTGAATCAGGCTGCAATCGGCCGCAGTCACCGGCAAGCAGCAGTTCGTAACTGTTATCCGATGCAAAGTTTGGCCATTGAATTTATAAAGGCGGCAAAGCACCGTATCAGGACGCCRTAAAGGTATTTTCCATCGGCCAGCGCATTTCCAGATGTTCAGTCAAATAATGCATAAAAGCTTTGACCTTGGGTGTGATGGCGGCGCGTTCCTGGACGCATACATAAATATCGAGCGGTTCAGCGTAGGCATAAGTTGAAGCGTGGCGATGTTCAAACAGAGGAACGAGTTGGCCACTTTCGATAAAGGGCGCCGCCACGAACTCCGCCAAACGGGTTATTCCCGCGCCACGGACGGCCATTTGGGCTAGAGCGTCAACATCGTCGCTGATTGCGGTCGCATTGAGAGTAGCGTCGTAACGTTGCCCATCCCGGATAAAACCCCAACGTAGAAAGCGTCCGTCTAGCGGGTAGCGAAACGGTAGACAGGCATGGTGCTGGAGTTCTTCAGGATC
>NZ_JBFTML010000082.1:0-16182 GCF_056396925.1 Pseudomonas sp. 05N433
CTGCCCCGCAGGGCATCGATACTCGTCCGATGCAGCAACGTAGATGAAGTCCTGCTTACCAAATCGGCCTTCGGCTTTGCTGCCTGATGTCAGGGGTTTCGGTACGAAGGTGGTGATACCCGCCTGCTCGCAGGCAAGGATTTCCAACCCCTTGTAATAGCCTCGGTCGGCGACCACCGTCAGCGACTCAGCGCCGATCTCTTCACGCGCCTGGTTCGCCATATTGCTGAGTTGCGTCCGGTCATTGCCAACGTTGGTCACCTCATGGGCAATGATCAGATGGTGCTTGTCGTCGACGGCTGTTTGTACGTTATAGCCAACCGTTCCGGTACCTCGGCCGCTCGTGGCCATTGAGCGGGCATCTGGGTCGGTAAGAGAGATTTGCTGGTCTGGACTGTCGTGAAGCTGCGCCTCGATGTCCTTGAGTTTCTGCATCTGCTGTTTCAGCGTTTCTATCTTTTCTTTCAACCGCTCGGTCTTGGCCTCGGCTACTTCGGGTGTTACCCGATCCGCCGAATCCATCGCCGCCAGATAACGGTCAATGCTCTGTTCGATCTGCTGCATGCGTGCCTTCACTTTTCCCTGGGTGAAGTTACGGTCGCGGTTGTTGACGGCTTTGAACTTGCTGCCATCGATGGCGATGATCGATTGAGAGAAGAGATTGA
Source organism: Pseudomonas sp. 05N433 (assembly GCF_056396925.1). Taxonomy (NCBI): domain Bacteria; kingdom Pseudomonadati; phylum Pseudomonadota; class Gammaproteobacteria; order Pseudomonadales; family Pseudomonadaceae; genus Pseudomonas; species Pseudomonas sp. 05N433. The sequence continues at coordinate 666 of NZ_JBFTML010000082.1, forward strand.
GGTTGCGGCAAAGCACTACGAATTGCCGGCAGACGCTGCGAATGGCTTTGCCATTGTCCTTGCGAAAGTCGGCAATGGTTTTGAAGTCCGGAGCCAAACGCCCCGTCAGCCACATCAACTCGACATTGCGCTCGGCCTCCCGTTCCAGTCGGCGGCTGGACTGAATCCGATTGAGGTAGCCGTAGATATAGATCTTCAGCAAGACCGCTGGATGGTAGGCTGGCCGTCCCGTTGCAGCAGGGTCAACACCTTCAAATCCAAGTGCGCCCAGGTCGAGTTCATCGACGAAAACGTCGACCACGCGCACTGGATTTTCTTCGGCTACGTAATCGTCCAAGCACTCAGGCAGCAACGTGACTTGCGTCCGAGCCTCACCTTCAATGAATCGCTTCATGATCGCCCCCAATACGATCTGGACGATCAGAAGGTTAGACAAACACTGGCGTTTTCACACAGTCTGGGTCGATTGCAGCCATTCGCGTCAGGCAGCAGTCGGCCAAAAGCGGGCATTCGATTTCCCTATTCATCTATCTCCCGAGCGTGCGAAATTAACAGCCCTTCAATTTCTCTCAAAGGCAGGCTAATGACCTCCACCCTGGCAATCTCGGATATTTTAGGTCCATGGAGTGGGGATGCCTCCACAGGACTCATTCAGCGTTGCAAGGAGGCATGGGACACACCTCTAGAGAGCTTGAATGATCTTATGGTCGCTACTTTTTTGAATCAAAACATCGCGACCAAACACCTGCTCATCGAGGCGAAGCGCCGCATGAAAGACCAGGAACGAGATGAAACCGAGTACTTCGACGGCCAGCTTCTCGAAGCTATCGAGCGCTTGCAATCCGGGGAGTAATTCATCCCGACGGATTGTTGCGTTCGCCACGGCATCTCAGCTTTGGGTCGAAAGCTCCCCCTCAGAGCCATCCCTTCCCGCCCAAAGCATTGACCATCCGCTCGCAACCAGTTTTAAGTCGGGTTAATAACGACAGATCGGCTCAACCCTGCCCAACACCGTACAATCATCCAGGGGGTATCGTTTTATCGGAAATGCCCCGTCCCTTGCAAACGATAGGCACTCCATGTGAATTTTTCCGAATACTTTGCAACTAACGATGGATCGCTCCCTGAAGTCGAGGTGACGTATTCAGACTCGTCGCTTGTCCCGCAGGCATTTCAATATCTGTTCGATCATGGCGCGAAAAATGTCACTGTTGACGGCGGCTATCTTTGGATTAAAGCATCCCAAAGTGGAAAGCCATTCTCCGGCCCTCAGGATGCTTTGCTTGTAAGCTCAGGTGCAGCAGAGGGGTTCCACGTCGTTCTCAGAGGGCTTTACGGCACCCGAGGTCAAATGCCTGATCTCGGTGTTTTCGTTTTCACTAATAGCCTCACACTGGACTATCGGATGGGGGCTCAGTGGGGACAAGATCAGATCTACTCATTGTTGGAGCTACTGCGGCAGCTAAGAGACCTTGGCGGTGTTATATCTACCCCATGGTGGGGAGCTGAGGGTGAACACGACTTCCTTGCGGCCCTGGAGAGCCTCGAACAATTTACTCATACTTAAATATACCGCGGGTCGCGACAGGCAAAAAAACGGCCATTTGCAGTCGTTAGCGGACGTCTGCAATGGGTCGTTTGCGGCCCGTCGCGACAGGCAGAAAACGGCCGGAAGCGCACCTGGTTTGCCCACTGGATAGTTAGACCCCACCGAGGTCAAACGGCTTTAGGCGACATCCTGCCGCTCGGCTTCAATTTGCCGCCATAATTCTTCCTCGATGAGCTCGGCATATTGTTCGGCGAGTGCCGCGCAGGCGTTGCGTCCGGCGTCACTGGCCGTGCCGTTTTCGTCATACACCTGACCTGACACCACATGAAACTCCAGTTCCCGATAGCCATAGGCGTCCCAATCGCTGGTGGTGGTCCACGGGTCGGGCGGCACATCCAGCAACGAAGTCACCTCGCATTGCAGGCAGTATTGGTCGATGTCCACGTCATAGATCATATGCGCCTCCGATACCGCGGACGCATAACAGTGTAGGAGGTTACCGTCCCTGGGGAGGCGGGTTGCCTGCATCACGCGAAAGCTACTTTCCTAGCCGCCATTTCACCACGCAACTCTCCAATCAGATTGTCAATTGCTCGGTTGGAGCCCAGGTTCGCAGTCGATATCCCTGTGACCAGTAATTCGACGCGACCCGATTCAGGCTCGAACACCTTGATCATGAGCGCCCCATCAGGATTCACAGTACAGGAACAGGAAAGAGGCAGAAAACCACCCTCAATGATGTGGCGAAGCTCAAAAATGGAGATCATGGCTTTCGTCCCAGGGTCATCGTTTTTTTTGGATGCTCGCCTATTAATAATAGAAACCTAGGTTCCTCCTTGTAGCAGAAAACGACTAACGTCTCGCCTTCCCCCACAGCGTCCTGCCGACCGTACGTCCCCCAAAATCCTACAGCTCGTCGCTCTACCCTCGCGCGTCCTATACACCTCAATTACTGTACATAAAACCAGTATACGTACAGTGAATCCACTTCAATGAATTTCGACCAGGCTAAAGCGCTGAGACTTCAGCAGTGGCGCTCGACCCTTGACGACCACGACTTTCGAATGCAGAACCCCGAGGCGCACAGACAGCACCTTCACTCCATGGCATCCACCTTGGTCGCTGAAGGGCTGATCGACACACTCGAGCAATACGACATGAATGAAATGGCCAACGCCGCGTACTGGCACGCCGTAGAAGAAGTGCAGAGCCATCCTGTCCGATATTGCGGCGCATCAACCTATGATGTTATGGCCCGCGACGGCTCCCTGACACTTGGGGAAATCCGGCAAACCATCTTCAACGCGAAAAGGGGCAACCAGGACGAAGTTCGAACCACATATGACGGCAAGGTCTATCGCGACGGCTCCGGGGCGAAGCTTGTTTTCAACCCGTCGGGTGTCACTGCCCGCAYCGAGGGCCTGACCCTGCCCCTGCCCCTGCACGATGGTCGACAGTTCGACCTTATCGAGACTGGCCGGATGATTCTCGGGGTGATTTACCAGCCTATTGAAGATCCCGATATGTATCGCGCCCTGATCGACGCAGCGCAGGTCGCGCTGGAAGAACGCGACCTGTATGCCTACGAAAAGATGCGACCGTTTATTGATCTGGCCAGGTTCAGAACTTGTCCCGCTTGCCTCGACTGCTTTGACCGAAGAGACGAGTGCGCCACCTGCTCCGGACAAGGTTTCATCATGAAGCATCCAGGGGCTGGTCTACGCTGAAAGCACGGACGGAGGACTTTCCAATGTGCGGGCGCCTTTCCCAATACAGTGGTATTCACGACTTTGTCGCAGCGCTGAGCATGCCCAACGCCCTGATCAACTATGCAGGCGACGAGCCTTTCGAGCGTTACAACGCTGCGCCCACCACCCAGCTCGCCCTCTTCCATCAGGAAGGTCAGTTTCTGCGAGCCGACATGGTGCGCTGGGGATGGCGGCCGCATTGGGCCAAGGACCGCGCCGCGCCTATCAATGCCCGGGTAGAGAAAGTCGCCCATGGAGCGTTCTTCAAAGCAATCTGGCCGCACCGGGCAATCATAGCGATCAATAACTGGTTTGAGTGGGTCGATGAAGGCGGACCAAAAAAACAGCCCTACCTGATCCGCCGGAAAGACCGAGCACCGATCCTCTGTGCCGCGATCGGCCAATACCCAAGCGCCGAACTTGGTCCGAGTGAATATGACGGCTTCGTGATCATCACCGCCGACAGCAAAGGCGGCATGGTGGATATTCACGATCGCCAGCCGGTGACGCTCAGCCCCGAGCTGGCCCGGGAATGGCTGGATCCGGCCACTCCAAACGAGCGCGCCGAGCAGATGGTGCTGCTCCAGGGCGAGCCCGCCGAGGCTTTCGAGTGGTTCAAAGTCGACCGCGCGGTGGGCAATGTCCGCAATCAGCAAAGCGGCCTGATCAACCCTATCAGCGATTCATTTGTCTGACTTTCCGGCTGACCCTATGCGCGGGTGGACAACTTGGGTAACTAAAACAGCCCACCCAATGATGCAGGCTCCCAATTCATGATTACCAACTCACCGCTGACTTCGGCTTTGCCTTGCCGCTGGTTGGTGTTGCTGTAGCGGATGTCCAGCGTCTCGAAATGAAAACCCTCAAACACCTGACGGATGTCCGGGTGGTCATTGATGCTGACCATCACCTTGCCTTTGCAACGGCGCATGAAGTCAGCCATCCGCTCATAGTTCTCGAACGGAAAATCCACACCGTAGCCGGCGGTCTGCCAATAAGGCGGGTCCATGTAGTGGAAGGTGTGGGCACGGTCGTAGCGTTCTGCACATTCCAGCCACGGCAGATTCTCGACGTAGGTTCCGGACAGACGCTGCCAAGCGGCCGAGAGGTTCTCCTCGATACGCAACAGGTTTATGGCCGGGCCGGTCGTCGCGGTACCGAACGTCTGTCCAGTGACCTTGCCGGCAAAGGCGTGGTGCTGCAGGTAGAAGAATCGGGCGGCGCGCTGGATGTCGGTGAGGGTTTCGGGGCGGGTCATCTTCTGCCATTCGAACACCTGCCGCGAGCTGAGCGCCCATTTGAACTGGCGCACGAACTCTTCGAGGTGGTTCTGCACGACGCGGTACAGCGTCACCAGGTCGCCGTTGATGTCGTTGAGGACTTCGACCGGCGCGGCCTGGGGCCGCATGAAGTACAGCGCCGCACCGCCGGCAAAGACTTCGACGTAGCATTCGTGCGGTGGGAAGAGCGGAATGAGGCGGTCGGCCAGGCGGCGTTTGCCGCCCATCCAAGGAATGATGGGTGTAGACATTGATAGCAAGACCTTTACTGTATGGATAAACAGGTGCTAGGCTCGCCGCGCTTTGTGCACGGAGCAAGAGCCTTGGCTGGACTTGCAGGGACATTCTGCAGGGACGGCGGCCGGGTTGGATGTTGACGCATCCACTCCGGTCGCTCTTTTTCACTTCGGTGTTGAGACTTCTTTGGCATAGGCCTGACAGGCTGCCAACGCGATCAATCCTTGGTCGCCGACATCGGTGATGCCGATAATTCGTTGAGCATGCGCCGGGTCAAGTTGGGCTCTTGCGGCGCCATGAACCATGCCGCCGGCTGTGGTGGCGGCTGACACTGTGCAGCCACTGGCATCATCGGTGTGGAGTAAGACTGACAGGCGCAGATCAGCAGTGGCAAGGCGGTCGCGCAGGCGACCTTGATCACGTTGGGCATCGCTCAGGGCTCGGTAATGGGTTTGTTCACTGGCGGAAAGCCGCTGCTCCAGGGCCAGACGTTTGGCCTGCTCAGCTTGTTGTTGCGTGGCAGCGGCCAGCGTGAGTTGATTGAGGGTTTCAGTCTGCAGGCGGGCTTGTTGCTCAAGCTGTCGGCCGTAGCGCCAGTCCTGAACCCGCCAGGCCAACGCTGCAGTTCCGCCGATCAATGTGGCCAGCAGCACGCCGAGGGTCAGCAGTCGATACGTCGCCGGGATCAGGTCGACGACACGCATAGCACTGCCCTCGCCCGCTTCCACAATTGCAACCGATCCGCCAAGCCGTTGAGCCCGCCGTTGATCTTGCGGGTGATCGCCTCGAATTCATCCCGATCCGCCAGGGCGTTCAGCTCGCGCACCCACCAGAACCACGCAGCCGACTCGGCCGCCCACTGCGGCTGCTCGAGCAACTCCGGGGTGCGCAGTAATCGTTCGTCACCGAACAGCGCCAGGCTGCAGCGCAGGTAGTTGCTGCGGCCGGTGATCTGGATCAGGCCACGACCGCGATAGCGCTGGCCATCACCGTCGGCCGCCGGAGTGTTGCCCAGCTTGGTGGCCAGACTGCCGGTGTCGTACTTGCTCAGGTACTGATCGCCGCCCAGTTCGCGGACGTACTGCAGTTGGCCGGACTCGTGCCCGACCTGAGCCAGGAACGCGGCCTGCCGTTTCGGCGTATTGATTTGCCGATGGGCCATCGAGGTATTTAGGGCAGATACAAAAACGCCCGCTTGGCGGCGGGCGTTAGGCATGATGCGCTGTAGCTGTTGCTCTGTCAGTGACATAGCGGGTCTCCATGGGGTTTGGGGGTTGCGGCGCTACTGCTTGAGCTGAACAACTTTCAGATCCTTCGCCGGCTTTTTCTTTTTGCCTTTGGCTTTCGCCTTGCCCTGCTTGCCGCCGTTGCACTCGACCGTGGTACTCCAGCCGGACTGGGTGAACACCTGCTCCACCGAATCCACCAGGTACTCGCCATCGAAACCGACCTTGAAGCCTTGGGCATCGATCGTTCGCTCGGCAAACAGGTCAGTGCGCCCGCGCATTTCCAGGCGGACGCCGGCTGTTGAGCGGTTGAACGCGGCGAGGCGTGCTTTGGCCGCTGCCTCGGCGGCAGACTTGTTCGGGTAGATGTGACGGTCGGTGTGCACCGGCGGCAGGCCGTTCGGTGAGTCGTCGTTGTCCAGGGTGACCACGGCGAGCTTTCCGCTTTTCTTGTCCTGGTGCTTGGTCGACACCGCCTTATGGGTGTTGCGATCCCCCAGGCGGAACTGAAAGCGGCTGACGTCACGGCGATGAATCGCAACGACGCCAAAGGCCTTGCCCGAGGCGCTCTGCCCCGCCTGTCGAGGCATCACCAGCAATTTGCCGTCGGCCACCTTGGCCGTGCAGTCGTACTGCTTGGCCAGGCGAGTGATGAAGTTGAAATCCGACTCGTTGAGCTGATCGGCGCGGGGCACCTTGGTCTGCACCGGGCACATCGGTTGCCAGCCGTTACGCGCTGCGACATCGGCGACAATCCGCGACAAGGGCACGTCTTCCCAGCTGCCGCTGCGCGTGGTCTTGCCGCTGCCACGCATGTCGCTGGCTTTGCCGGTAATCACCAGGGTGTCCGGCGGTCCTGAGAAATCCACGTCATCGACGACGTAGCGCCCGATGCGAGCCAACGACGTGCCTGCGTAGCCCAGGTAGATCTCGATGCTGGCCCCTCGCGGCGGCAGGGCTACGGCACCGTCGCGGTCATCTATGCGCAATTCGAATTCGTCGGACTCCATGCCGGGCTTGTCGGTGGTTTTCAGTTGCAGCAGCCGGTCATTGATCAGGGCGGTGATGTCGGCGCCGTCGGCCACGACGCGAAAGGCTGGGGTCATTGTTCTGTCCAAAAGAAAGCCCGCACACGGCGGGCAAAAAAAAGGTTCTTCACGGATTACCGGGAAAGAACCAAAAAAAAGCCCTAGCGTTTGAGGCTAGGGCTTTCTTGCCCGGCGTCGGGCTGATTACTCCTGGTCGACTACATCACGCCCGCTGGAATATGCCGGTCCCACTGCCGGAGAACTGCCCGCTAATGTTCGCGCCATGTTGCGGGACCAGTGCGGCCAGCAGGCGCGGCCCTTCAAAAAGGTACAGGGTGAGCGAACCTGAATTAATCGACAATTGGAGYGTCAACATGACGCCGATGAGGTTCCCAGCATTAGGCGCCTTGCCCACCAGGTAGAGATTGGGAATGTTGATATTGCTACCCGTACCTGTCGCCTGGCCGATGAACCGCGCTGCGGTTCCTTGCTGAGGAGCATTTGGTCCGATCTCGACGGCTGAGGCATTAATCTGGATGGTTTCGGTGCCGTCACCGCAACCTTCGAAGGTGAAGAAACCGCAAATGTTCTGCTGGGATCCGCATCCACACAACGATTGCGGGTGCACGTCCTGATGGAGGACCTCTTGTAGCGCCGGTTTCGCACTGACAAGCTCTTGCAGGCGCTTGATTTGCGCGTCAAAGGCAGCTTGTGATTGCTTTTTGAGCGCATCGATCTGCTCAGGTTTTATGTCTTGAAAAGACGTCATATCTAAAATCCTTTTAGTTTTTGCGAAAAGACCTGGAGACATTGCGCCTCACTCGACCAGCGCACCTTCCAGGAGCACACCACGAACCCTTCGGCTCGCGGCCACCTTTTTAAACACAATCTGCAAGCGCTTGCAACTGCAATGCGTGGGCGTGAATATCAGCCCCACAGCATCACCACCTCATCGGTGGGGGCCGGCAGATCCGGTAACACGATCACGATGCCGGCGCGGTACGGTTGCGGCTCATCGGCCAGGCCCTGATTGGCATCCAGCACCGCCTCCACGGTGCCGCTCAAATGCCCGTAAGCGTGATAACACAGGGTATCGAGCAGGTCCCCTTCAGACGTTCTGCAGGTCGTCGCCATAGCGTGCAAACTCCAAGGTGAACGCCTGCTTGCGCGGGATTCCACCCTGCAGCAGCGCGCTCTGTTCTTCTTCGACGTTCTTCAGGCACCAGGTGCCGAGCACATCCCCATAGCCGGTGGTCAGGGTCAGGGGCTGGAGCCGGGCGCCGAGGCTGCGCAAAGTGTCCAACTGCTTGATCCCGCCCTTGAAGCCGGGAAAGATCGCACCCTTGAGGGTGATCTTTTCCTCGCCGATACCCACCGCCTGCTGTGCCGGTCGCCGGGTCAGCCGTTCCTGCGAGGCCCAGCGGTACTCCGTCGAGCGCCGCAGCTCGTCGAAGGCGGCGGTGTCCAGGTTGAAGTAATACGGGATCGCCTTGGGATCCAGTGGCTGCACGATCAGCAGGTGCGGGAACGGCTTCACCGCCTCCGGTACCGGCGTGGCGTCACCAGCCAGTGATCCGGTCGGCAGGATGTTCCCCAGCGACGGGCTGACCTTGCCGGCGATCTTGTTGATCGCAGTAGACGCTCGGGCGGCCTGTTCCTTCAGTTGGCCCATGCGTTCATCGATCTGCGAGATCGCGCGGCTAGCCTTGTTGTACGTGGCCACCACCTGCCCGACCTTGGCCTGGGCAGCGTTCACCCCGCGCATCACGCGCTGCAGCTTTTCCCCGACCGCCGGACCGACAATCGGGATACCCTCAAGCTCCGAGGCCGCGCCGCTGATCTCGCTGATCGCGCCGTTGACGGGCCCCATCATGCCGTCGAGGCTGCGCCGGCCGGTCTCCCCTGCTGCTGCCAGTTGCTTGAGCCCTGACTGCAGCTGTTCCATGTAGGCCATTGGCCCTCCTTACACATGAGGTTCGTCGTACAGCTTGCGGTTCTGCAGCTGCTGCGTGGCTTGCTGCATCTGCTGTTCGATGAAGGGTCGCAGCTCGCGGGCCATTTGCGCTGGATCCTTCACATCGCCCTGCACGGTGATGTGCAGCGGCGCCTGAATGTCGATCCGTTGTTCCACCTTCGGCGCCTCAGGCTTGGTCGCTGCCGGCACCGGGGCCAGCAGCGCCGGAACGCTTGGTGGCGCGGGAGCGGCCAGGGATCGGGTTACATCACCCAACGCGGCACCGCCAGCTTCGCGCTCCGGCAACAGGCTCTGCACCGCCGATGGTTTCGGCGAGCCAGATGCGGCAGGGCTGAGTGGCCCGACGGCGGGCGCAAACGACCGGGCGATGTTGCCCATCACCGGCGGAAGGTTCTGCCCGGCGTTGGCCATCATCAGCGGCCCGGCCGCCGGCAGGGTTTTCAGCGACTCGTCGGTGCCGAACAACGACTTGCCGAGAGAGCCGCCAAGGGCATCACCGCCCATGTAACCGAGATACCCACCGATCAGTCCACCGACGAGGTTGCCGATGATTGGCACCGCTGTGCCGATGGCGGCACCGGCGGCCGCTCCGGCCAATGTACCGGCCAGGCCACCCGCAACCTGACCGTAACCTTCGGCTTTTTCGTCCTGAGTCTCGGCGTTTTCGTAAGTGTCATACGCCTTGTATCCCGCTTGGGCGACCGCGATCACCGCCGGGCCTTTCATGCCCTGGGCGATGGAAGCCCCACGACCAAGGCCACCACCACGGCCACCTTTACCCGCCTTGCCCGATTTTTTGCCGTCGGCATCCAGGTCGCCGGCATCCATCCCGCCCCCCATACCCGGCAGATTGGTGACGATCACCTTTTGCGGAATGTTCGGGTTGCCCATCAGGGTGCCGCGCCCGAGGTTCATCAAGCCCTTGCCGACCTTGTAGGCATTGACTACGCCCCTCAGCGCAACGAGGCCTGCCACAGCCGTGCCGATGCTAGCCACCACGCGTGGGGATTCGTCGGCAAGTCCCGACAGCTTGCGACTGACGTTGTTGATGCCGTCGGCCACGGCATCGGTGACCGGCCGCAGCGCATCGCCGATGCTGCGCATAGCGTCGTCCATGCCCTGGGCCATCTCGGACCATTTTTGCGCGGACGTCTGCCGGCGCTCAGCCAGGTTCTTGTCGAGGATCCCGGTGGCGCCGGCCGAGTCCTTCTTCAGTTGGTTATACAGATCCTTGTTCTGCATGTAGGCAGYCAGCGCCGCCTTGACCTGCATGTCGGCGAACAGGTCACCGGTGCGCAGCGCCTCCTCGAGCGCAATGATCATGCCCTTGGCCTTCTCCGGATCCGTCTCCTTGCTGATCTTGGCCGTGGCCTCGGCCATTGCCTTGGCCTTCTTCGGGTCGGTCGCGGCGATGTATTTCTGCGCCAGGGCGAAACTGGATTCCAGGGTCGACATACCGCTCTGCAGGCCGGTGGTCATCGACGCCTGATAGTCGATCCCGGCCTTTTTGTAGGCATCGACCGTCTCACCCGAGCCGATCTTGCCCATCCAGTTTTTCAGGTTGTTGGCCGCTTCGTCGGCACCGCCGGCCGTCTTCATCTGCACCTGCAGCATCGCGCCCAGCTGGGTCACGGCGTCCATGCCGTAGATCTTCAGGTTGCCCATGTTGGCCAGCAGTTCGGGGAACCAACGGGCCATGTCCGCCGATTCGAAGCTGCCCGCCTGACCTTGAAAGGCGATCGCCTCCAGCGCCTTCTGCATCATCGCCGGATTGGTGATTTTGGCGTTCTGACTCAAGGCGTTGATCATTTTCGCGGTTTCGGTGCCGTCCGCGCCCTGCCCCACGACGAACTTGGCGGCGGTCGGGGCGTATTCCAGCGCCTGCTTCAGATCCATACCGGCGCCGACCAGGGCGTTGACCACGTCGGCCACCTGGTTGCGCGCCATACCGGCGTCCTGCGAGGTGCTGATGATCGTGCGCGACATGTCCTGTTCTTGCGCGGTGTTGGCAATCCCTGCCTTGATCGCGATGTCACGAGTAATCGCGCCATAGTCCGCGCTGACCTTGGTCGGGATAGCCACGGCGGCGGTCATGGCACCGGCTTGGCCGATGGTGCTTTTCAGTCCCGAACGTCCCTCCTCGATCTGCCGGTGACCGAGTGCTTTGAGTTCGGCCCCGGCAGCTACGCGGCCCATCGTCGCGTAGGCTTTGCTCAGTCGGCCAACCTCGACGCCCTGCTTCTTGAGCAGGTCGAGGTTCTTTTCATATTTGGCCAGCAGCTTGTCTGCACCTTCGGCGCCGGCCGTATGCGCCTTGCGCCATTCCTCGCGCAGACGCATGGTGTCGCCGATGGTGTTCTGCAAGACTCGGGCCTTGCTGCCCACCGAATCCAGATGCTTGATCTTGCTTTCGACGTCCTTGAACGCTTTGCCTACCGTCGGATCGACGGCGCCGCCAATGACAAAGCCGAGCGCGAGGTTCTTCGCCATGTGCGTGCCTTATGCGTCGGAAGGGTTAAGCGGTGGCTCAATCGGAGAGCCACCACACCAGTTCGTTGAAGGGCATGGCCGTGATCTCAGCGGCGGAGAACCCGGTCTCCCTGGCCATGCGTTTGGCCAGGGTCTTCAACGTATTTCCGTCGCACCTAGTCGTCCGTGACCAGGCGAAAGTAGCCGGCCTGCAGGCGCATGTAATCGACCATTTTCAACCCCATCAGATCCGTTTCGGGGGTCTGCGTCAGCGAGGCAAACAGCGACATTTCGCGCTGTTCCGCGTCGCCGTTGGAGGCGGCCTGCGCCGCCCGCACGTCACGCACGCAGGGAGCGCGCATCGACAGGGTATCGACCTGCACGCCGGACAGTTCGGTCGGGTACTTGAGGCTGATGCGAAGACCATCGTCGGAGAGCTGCAGCCACTTGGGCAGGGCTTTTTCGGTTGTCGGTTGAATGTCTTGAGTCATTGCGGGTTTCCTTAAAGGCCCAGGGCCGAACGTTCTTCAGCGAGTTGATCGACGCCATCAACCACCAGCACCATGCCGACCATGTCGATCTCGTAGATCAACCGACCACCGACTTCGAGCTTGTAGTAGGTCAGCGCCATGTTGTGTTTGCTTTCGGCCTTTTCACCGGATTTCCAATCCCCCATGTCGACCTCCTTGATACCGCCACGCATGGTGACGATGACCGGGGTGACCTTGCCTTTGAGGCCCTTGAACGAGCCCCGGAACACGGCGTTGCACGCTGTACGGTCCGAGAGGCCGAACCACTTCAAGGCCTCACGACGCACACCGTTGGTGGTGAATCCGGCTTCGAGCTTTTCCACGCCGGTCGGGATCTCGATCTCGCCGGCCATGCCGCCGCCCCGGTAGGTTTCGGTTTTCAGCACCACCTTGGGCAGGGTGAGGCTCGGCATTTCGCCGGCAAAACTCACGCCGTCGATAAACCCGGCGCAGTTGGACAGAACTTCAGGAATCATCAGGGGGCCTCCTTAGGCGGCTTCAAGCACTTCGGTCATCCATTCGTTGGTGACTTCAAAGAGGAAATTCGGGTTCTCGGCCGGCGGCACGTCGGTGAAGCGGATGCGCCAATACACCTTGCCCTGCTCGATCTGGCTGGCCGTGTTCAATTCATGATCCGCGTACACCTCGAAGTTGATCACCGCACCTTGGTTCTTCAGGTCACGCATGAACGCCTCCAGACCGTCGGTGACGTCCTTGACGTAGGTCTTGGTGATCGAACGGTCGACCGCCCATTTGTGCCCGGCTTGCACCGCGTCCATGAGGATGAACAGCGTGCGCACCCGGGTGACGAACGCCCACTTCGGATCGCTGGACAGCGTCCGATTGCCCCACAGGCGGTAACCGTCGTCGCGAATGATCGTGGTGATCTTGGCGTTGTTGAGCAGGTTGGCCCGGCAGGTTTCGTCACCGTCCAGGTACTCGACGGCGCGGGTGGTGCCAGTGATGCCGGTGAACTCCTTGTTCGACGGCGAGGCCCAGAAGCCGTAGGTCGCATCCGTCCAGGCGAACAGGCCGGCCGTCCACGCCGACCCCGGGGCATTCACCGTCGCACTGGTGCCGGTGTCCCAGAACTGCACGCCTGGGTCGACCATGAACAGGTTGCGGCTGCCGAAGTGGTCGGCGTAGGCCATGGCGGCCTCGTCGGTGGTGCACGGCCCGTCGATGATGCCGATGGCCCGCAGCTTCTGCGCCAGGCTGTCGATGGCGGTGGCTACCGCTTGTGTCGCCGAATGCCCCGGCGCGATCAGCAGCCGCGGCTGGGCGTTGAACAGACTTTTGCCGTCGAGTAACGCCTGCAGGCCGGTACGCTGCCCCGAGGCCAGGACACCCCCGATGATGGCCGAAGTCTGCAGCGCGGGATCGTCCATCTTCGGCACGCCGATGGCGACAATGACTGCCTTGGCCTTGGTGTAGATCGCCTGGCAGGCCTTGGTGATCGCCGCATCGGCACCGAACGCCGCGATGGCTTCGCGCTCGGTGGTGATCAGCTTCAGCTCGCCGGCCTTGGCCGTGCCGCCACCGAGCACGCCCGGGGTGAAGGTGTCGCACAGACCGATGATCGAGGACGACGGCAACGAGATGGTGCGCGCGCCGGTATCGACCGAGGTGGTCGTGACACCGTGAAAGAAACTCATAAGGCTCAATCTCCAGGAATGAAAAAGCCCCGCATATGCGAGGCTGTCAGGGATGTTCGAATTGCGTGTAACGGAAAAGAAAACGCCCCGTCAGTGCGGGGCGTTATTGGGCCAAGCTGGCAATCCATGCCGGGGGCTTGGGGCGGCCAGACTGATCAGGAAAAAGCGTCACATCCGGCCAATCGCGTAACGCCTGGCGGTAGGCATACAGGTCGGTTCGCTGTTCAGCATTGATTGGGTAGTCCGGCATTACCAGATAGTCAGTCGCGGCGACTTGTACATTGCGCCATGCTCGCTCGCCCGCTTGCGCCGCTGCAATCTGCGCCGCCTCATCCAGAACCCAATCGCCACCAGCCCACACATAGAACTGACCTGGCCGGGGCTTGGCGGTCAGTCCTTCGGGCAGATCGCCAATCTCGAAATGCTCTTCCTCGGCGCCGCTATCTGTGTGGTAAACCATGCCGCGATAGTCGGCCAATAGTTGCGGCTCCCCATCGACCAGCACCCATACGTGGCCAGCCTCGGGCTGGCTCAGAGGATTTTCCAGCTGGACGGTATTGCCCGGCAGATATTGGCCAAACCCCGGGACCTCCGGAAACTCTGACAACTCAAACGGCCCGGAAAGAATGCCGAGCGGATCGAACAAATAGATATTCATTAGAACCTCAGATCACTTTAATTCGGCCCGGATAGGCGATGTTTTTCGGGCGTGTCTCAGATCCGCCTGTCGCGCCCGTGTTGCCACCACTCCAGGCGGCATAGGTGACGCTCCCGCCGCCCATCATCTGGGTGCCGTAGGTTACGGAACCCACATAGTGGCCGTGACTCTTTAACTCATCGAGTTGAGAGCTACCGCCTACGCGGCCAGGGTCGACTCCGGCGGACTCGTCAAGGGGGCGGAAGAATTTACCGCGCGGATCTGGACTCCGGAACGTGGTCGCGCCATCGCCCGAGGTCCAGCCGCCCTCCATACCCGCGCGAGCGGCTTCCGTAGTCAGCATTCCCGACTGCTGAGCGTGGTCCCACAACCAGGGCCAATCGGCACGAACAAAGAGGGCATTGCCCAACGGGACGTGCCCCCCTGGATTCAATACGGTCGTCGTTTCAAGCACCGGCCGCCCGAGTGCCGTACCGTCTAGGCGCGCAATCGGTATCCAGTTGCCCTTGCCATCACTGCGCAAATGCCAATAATCCCCGGCCCCCATCAGGTATAAGAATGGATAGCCGGCCGCATTCAGATGGGTATGGAACTTGATTTTGTTGCTTCCGGCCGCCTTGATTGTCAGCCGGTTGCTGGTGTTGTCGACCCGTCGAACCACCACACTACGAACGCCCAGCGCTGCGTTGGCATCGGGCAACTCAACCGTCAACGCCCCCGCGCTGCCATCAATAAGGACAAGCCCCAACTCGGCCGCCACCAAGGACTTTGAGGTGTTGACCTCCACTAAAGGGATTTGGCCCGCGCCGTTAATCAAGTCGATTGTTTCGGTTTTGGTGAAGGCGTCCGTGATCCCATAACCGGCCAGCGTGGTCGGATTAGTCCCGCCCACCACCCGACCGTATTTGTCCACGGTCACACTGCGGTACGTTCCGGCATTGACACCGGTGCGCCCGGCCGCCATTTCAAACAGCAGATCCGTCACGCCCAGGACAATCGGCGCATCCGTCACCAGTTGCCAAATGCTGTCGCCGTTGGTTGTGCCGCGCTCGACATGCACAAACAGCCCGGGCGTGACTTCCAGACTGCTATCGGCATCCGCGCTACGCGTCCACACACCCGCCGCAGACACGCTATACAGGCCGTTGTCCTTGGGTGCGGC
>NZ_JBFTML010000083.1:0-15752 GCF_056396925.1 Pseudomonas sp. 05N433
GGCGAGTACCGCGTTGTAACCGCTCAAACCCTGCAATGCATTCGAAGTTTCGCCATGCAGAAGGGCAAATCCGAGGCCGGCAGCGGAGCCCAGCAGCGCCCACACAAAGGCGTGGCGATCGGCGATCAGTAATCCGGCGGCAATCAGCGCGCCGGCCAGGGGATGGCCGAGAAACATGACTTGCCCCAGGCCTTTCAATTCGGCAGCGAGCAGGTTGAGGGTGTTCAGTTCGATCAGCGGCGCGGGTTGCTGTGGTGCGGCAAAGCCGAGCAATAACCAGCTCAACCCAACGAAGGGTGCGGTGTACGCCGGTAGACATTGATGATCGCGAGCACCTTTGAGCCATTGCTGAGTGAGCATCGCACTCAGGCCGCCGCAGGCGATGATCAGCGGTGRCAACAGTGCTGACCATGGGAAATACAGGCTCAGCAGCAGGCCGAGCAAAATACCGTTGTAACTGAATAGTCCGGCCTGACGATCCGCCTTGGCATACCCGCGACGTTGCGCGGTAAGCAACCCGGCGACACCGCCCAGCAGCGCACCGCCGAGCAGAGCGGGCGCGGTAAATAGAATCGCTAACAGACACAACAGCCCGCACAGCGGATGGCGCAGGAGAAAGATCTGACTGAAGCCGTTAAGCAGGGCGGTCGCCCAGTCGGGGCAGTGGGTGTTGAAGTGGTTGGCAGGCATGGGTGGGGTCTAGGGCAGAGGAAAATCCAGGGTCTTGCACAAATCTGTGGCGAGGGAGCTTGCTCCCGCTGGGCTGCGGAGCAGCCCTGAAATCAGCAATGCGGTCTTTCTGTTGAAACCGTCATGCCAAAGCGACGACTGCTTCGCAGCCGAGCGGGAGCAAGCTCCCTCGCCACAGGGGTAGTTCTTACCGGGGTAGCTCTTACAGGGGGAGTTCTTTAGAGCAATGTCTCGATGCGCAACGAATTGGTTGACCCCGGCTGCCCAAAGGGCACGCCCGCGGTAATCAGCAACGTATCCCCGCGCTGAGCCATCCCCTGTGCCTGGGCGATTTCCAGCGCCGTCGAGCACACTTCATCCACCTGTCGCAGTCGATCGTTGACCACCGAGTGCACGCCCCACGCCACCGTCAATCGCCGGGCGGTTTGCAGGTTTGGCGTCAGGTTGAGGATCGGCACCGTCGGCCGCTCCCGTGCGGCCCGCAGGCTCGAAGTGCCGGACTCGCTGTAGTTCACCAGCACCGCCACCGGCAGCACGTTGCTGATGCGGCGGATCGCGCAGCTGATCGCGTCCGACACCGTGGCCTCGGCTTTTGGCCGGCTCACGTCCAGTTGGGTTTGATAGTCCGGGCCGTTTTCCACCTGACGGATGATCTTGCTCATCATCTGCACGGCTTCCAGCGGGTACTCGCCAGACGCGGTTTCTGCCGACAGCATCACCGCGTCCGCGCCTTCGGCCACCGCATTGGCGACGTCGGTGACTTCGGCACGGGTCGGGGCCGGGGAGAAGCGCATCGACTCCAGCATCTGCGTCGCCACCACCACCGGTTTGCCGAGTTGGCGGCAGGTGCCGATGATGTTTTTCTGAATCTGCGGCACGCTTTCGGCCGGCACTTCCACGCCCAAATCACCGCGAGCGACCATGATCGCATCGCTCAATTCAGCGATTTCCTGCAGCTGAGTCACGGCCGATGGCTTCTCGATCTTGGCCATCAAGAACGCCTTGTCGCCAATCAGCGCGCGGGCTTCGCGGATGTCTTCCGGGCGTTGCACGAACGACAGCGCGACCCAGTCGACCCCCAGCTCCAAACCGAAGCTCAAATCACGGCGGTCCTTGGCGGTCAGCGGGCTCAGGTCGAGCACCGCTTGCGGCACGTTGACGCCTTTGCGATCCGACAGTTCGCCACCATTGAGCACCGTGGTGTCGATGGCGTCGACGTACTTGGTCACCACCCGCAGGCGCAGCTTGCCGTCATCCAGCAGCAGGTCCATGCCGGGCTCCAGCGCGGCGATGATTTCCGGGTGGGGCAGATTGACCCGGCGCTCGTCCCCCGGCGTCGCATCCAGATCCAGGCGCAGCGCCTGGCCGCGATATAGCTGCACTTTGCCCTGGGCGAATTTGCCGACCCGCAGTTTCGGACCTTGCAGGTCCATCAGAATCCCCAGCGGATAATTCAGCTGGCGCTCGACTTCACGAATCCACTGATAGCGCTGCGCATGGTCGGCGTGATCGCCGTGGCTGAAGTTCAGGCGAAAGATATTGACCCCGGCGCGCACCAGTTCACGGATATCGTCGATCCCGTCGGTGGCCGGGCCGAGGGTGGCGAGGATTTTGACCTTCTTGTCAGGCGTCATGTTTAGGGCTCTCGAGAATCAGAATGGCGCGGAAGTCGTTGACGTTGGTACGGGTCGGCTCGGTGACGATCAGTGCATCGAGCGCCGCGAAGTAGCCATAGCCATTGTTATTGTCCAGCTCATCGCAGGCAGTGAGGCCGAGGGCGGCGGCACGGGCATAGCTGTCCGGAGTCATGATGGCGCCGGCGTTGTCTTCGGAGCCGTCGATGCCGTCGGTGTCACCGGCCAGGGCGTAGACGCCGGGCAGGCCTTTGAGGCTGTCGGTCAGGCTCAACAGGAATTCGGCGTTGCGCCCGCCACGGCCATTGCCGCGCACGGTGACGGTGGTTTCGCCGCCGGACAGAATCACGCACGGCGCCGCCAGCGGCTGGCCGTGCTGGACGATCTGCCGCGCAATGCCGGCGTGGACCTTCGCCACTTCCCGGGATTCACCTTCCAGGTCGCCGAGAATCAACGGGCTGAAACCCGCCTGACGGGCTTTCACCGCCGCCGCTTCCAGTGACTGCTGTGGGCGGGCGATCAATTGGAAATGACTGCGGGCCAGGCTCGGATCGCCAGGTTTGACCGTCTCCGACTCGGGACTTTGCAGCCAGGTGCGCACCGAGGCCGGGACTTCGATGGCATAACGCTTGAGGATCGCCAACGCTTCAGCCGAGGTGCTCGGGTCGGCCACGGTGGGGCCGGAGGCGATGACCGTGGCGAGGTCGCCCGGCACATCGGAAATCGCATAGGTGTAAACCGTGGCGGGCCAGCAGGCTTTGCCCAGACGCCCACCCTTGATCGCCGAGAGGTGCTTGCGCACGCAGTTCATCTCGCCGATGGTCGCGCCGGATTTGAGCAGCGCTTTGTTGATCGATTGCTTGTCGGCGAGGGTGATGCCGGCGGCGGGCAAGGCGAGCAGGGCAGAGCCACCGCCCGAGAGCAGGAAGATCACGCGGTCGTCTTCGCTCAGGTTGCTGACCAGTTCCAGAACCCGTTTTGCGACGGCCAGACCGGCAGCGTCCGGCACCGGGTGCGCGGCTTCGACCACTTCGATTTTTTCGCACGGGGCGCCGTGGCCGTAGCGGGTCACCACCAGGCCAGACACTTTACCCTGCCAGCAGCGTTCGACCACCTGGGCCATGGCTGCGGCGGCTTTACCGGCGCCGATGACGATCACCCGACCGCTGCGGTCAGTTGGTAAATGGGCTTCAAGGACATGCTGCGGATGGGCCGCGTCGATGGCTGTGGCAAACAGCTCGCGCAGCAATTGTTGCGGATTGACCGACATGGCGGGCTCCCGGAATTCTTGTTATTGGGTTTGTCGCGGACCCTGTGGGAGCGACTCTGTGGCGAGGGGGCTTGTCGGAACGCCGCACCGCCCCGTTGGGTTGCGAAGCAGCCCCAAAATCTGTGATGCACTGAAGATCTTGTGAGTGCTGCGCACTCAAACGGGGGCAAGCCCCCTCGCCACAGGCTCGCTCCTGCAGGTTTGATGCGGTTTGGGGCAGGGCTTACTTCTTGTCGCGAATCGAGAAGTTCGCCATGTGTTCCAAGCCTTTGATCAGCGCCGAGTGATCCCAGTTGCTGCCACCGATGGCCGCACAGGTGCTGAACACCTGTTGGGTATTGGCGGTGTTCGGCAGGTTGATGTTCAGCTCGCGCGCACCGGCCAGGGCCAGGTTCAGGTCCTTCTGGTGCAGGCTGATGCGGAAGCCCGGGTCGAAGGTGCCCTTGATCATGCGCTCGCCGTGAACTTCCAGGATCTTCGACGAGGCGAAACCACCCATCAGCGCTTCACGCACTTTCGCTGGGTCGGCACCGTTTTTCGAGGCGAACAGCAGCGCTTCGGCCACGGCCTGGATGTTCAGCGCGACGATGATCTGGTTCGCCACTTTCGCGGTTTGCCCGTCGCCGTTGCCACCGACCAGGGTGATGTTCTTGCCCATGGCCTGGAACAGCGGCAGGGCGCGTTCGAAGGCATCGGCCTCACCACCGACCATGATGCTCAGGGTCGCAGCCTTGGCGCCGACTTCACCGCCGGAAACCGGTGCGTCGAGGTATTGCGCGCCTTTCTCGTTGATTTTGGCGGCGAAGGTTTTGGTGGCGGTCGGCGAGATCGAGCTCATGTCGATCACGACTTTGCCCTTGCTGACACCCGCCGCAACACCGTCGGCGCGGAACAGCACGTCATCGACCTGCGGGGTATCCGGCACCATGACGATGATGAATTCGGCTTCCTGGGCGACTTCTTTCGGGTTGGCCAGCGCAACGGCGCCAGCAGCCAGCAGATCGGCAGGGGCGGCGTCGTGGTGCGCCGACAGGAACAGGCTGTGACCGGCTTTCTGCAGGTTCAACGCCATTGGGTGGCCCATGATGCCGGTGCCGATAAATCCGATTTTAGCCATGAGAAAATCCTCTTGTTTTTGTGTCGCCAAATAATGTGCGCGTAGCGGAGGTAGACCACATTCTGTGGCGAGGGAGCTTGCTCCCGCTGGGTTGCGAAGCGACCCCAAACCAACCGCCGTGGTGTGCCAGATAAAACTTGCTCGCAGGTTTACGACTGCTTCGCAGCCGAACGGGGCGGTGCGGCGTTCCGACAAGCCCCCTCGCCACAATGGTTCTGTTTCAACATCAGATCGCGTTATGGGTTTTCAACCAGCCCAGGCCCGCTTCAGTCGTGGTCAGCGGCTTGTATTCACAGCCGACCCAACCCTGGTAACCGATGCGGTCCAGGTGTTCGAACAGGAAGCGGTAGTTGATTTCACCGGTGCCCGGTTCGTTGCGCCCTGGGTTGTCTGCCAATTGCACGTGGTTGATCTCGTCCAGGTGCGCGGCCATGGTGCGGGCCAGGTCGCCTTCCATGATTTGCATGTGATAGATGTCGTATTGCAGGAACAGGTTGGCACTGCCGACCTGTTCGCGAATCGACAGGGCTTGCGCCGTGTTGTTCAGGTAGAAGCCCGGAATGTCGCGGGTGTTGATCGCTTCCATCACCAGTTTGATGCCCGCCGCTTGCAGCTTGTCGGCCGCGTACTTGAGGTTGGCGACGAAGGTTTTTTCCACGGTGGCCTCGTCGACGCCTTGTGGACGAATACCGGCCAGGCAGTTGACCTGGGTGTTGCCCAGCACTTGGGCGTAGGCAATGGCCAGATCGACACCGGCGCGGAACTCTTCGACCCGATCCGGCAGGCACGCGATACCGCGTTCGCCCTTGGCCCAGTCACCGGCCGGCAGGTTGAACAGCACCTGGGTCAAGCCATTGGCATCGAGCCTGGCCTTGATTTCGGCGGAGCTGAAGTCGTAGGGGAACAGGTATTCGACACCACTGAAGCCGGCCTTGGCGGCAGCGTCGAAACGGGCAAGAAAATCCTGCTCGGTGAACAGCATGGACAGGTTGGCTGCGAAACGCGGCATGGTGGTCTCCTGTATATGTGTGAGGCCTCCTGTGGGAGCCGGCTTGCTGGCGATGGCGGTGTATCAATCGACATTGATGTGATTGACACATCGCCATCGCCATCGCCAGCAAGCCGGCTCCTACAGGGGAACGATCAGCGGTTAATCGAGCAACGAAATCGCCGTTGGCGCATCGTTGCCGACCAGCGCCAGGTCTTCGAATTCGTTGACGGCGTTGATCTCGGTGCCCATGGAAATGTTGGTCACGCGCTCCAGAATGATCTCGACGATTACCGGCACCTTGAACTCTTCGATCATCTCCTGAGCCTTGCGCAGGGCAGGCTGGATCTGGCCGGGTTCGAATACCCGCAGGGCCTTGCAACCCAGGCCTTCGGCGACCGCGACATGGTCGACACCGTAGCCGTTGAGCTCTGGAGCGTTGAGGTTGTCGAAGGACAGCTGCACGCAGTAGTCCATGTCGAAACCGCGCTGCGCCTGACGGATCAGCCCCAGGTACGAGTTGTTCACCACGACGTGGATGTACGGCAGCTTGAACTGCGCGCCCACCGCCAGTTCTTCGATCATGAACTGGAAGTCGTAGTCGCCCGAGAGCGCCACCACCTTGCGGGTCGGATCCGCCTTGACCACGCCGAGCGCGGCCGGAATGGTCCAGCCCAACGGGCCGGCCTGGCCGCAGTTGATCCAGTGACGCGGTTTGTAGACGTGCAGGAACTGCGCGCCGGCAATCTGCGACAGACCGATGGTGCTGACGTAGCAGGTGTCCTTGCCGAACACCTGGTTCATCTCTTCGTAAACGCGCTGCGGCTTGACCGGCACGTTGTCGAAGTGAGTCTTGCGCTGCAGGCTGGCTTTGCGCTGCTGACAGTCTTGCAGCCAGGCGCTGCGGTTTTTCAGCTTGCCAGCGGCTTGCCACTCGCGAGCGACTTCGATGAACACGGTCAACGCGGCAGCGGCGTCGGACACGATGCCCAGGTCCGGGGTGAACACGCGGCCGATCTGGGTCGGTTCGATGTCGACGTGGATGAATTTGCGGCCTTCGGTGTAAACGTCGACCGAACCGGTGTGACGGTTGGCCCAGCGGTTACCGACACCCAGCACAACGTCCGACTTCAGCATCGTGGCGTTGCCATAACGGTGCGAGGTTTGCAGGCCGACCATGCCGACCATCAGCGGGTGATCGTCCGGGATGGTGCCCCAGCCCATCAGGGTCGGGATGACCGGAATACCGGTCAGCTCGGCGAACTCCACCAGCAACTCGCTGGCGTCGGCATTGATGATGCCGCCACCGGCCACCAGCAATGGGCGTTCAGCCTGGTCGAGCATGGCCAGGGCTTTTTCCACCTGCACGCGGGTCGCGCTCGGTTTGGCCAATGGCAGCGGCTGGTAGGCGTCGATGTCGAATTCGATTTCGGCCATCTGCACATCGAACGGCAGGTCGATCAGCACTGGGCCGGGGCGGCCGGAGCGCATCTCATAGAAGGCTTTCTGGAACGCGTAAGGCACCTGGCCCGGCTCCAGAACAGTGGTCGCCCACTTGGTGACCGGCTTGACTATGCTGGTGATGTCGACGGCCTGGAAGTCTTCCTTGTGCATACGGGCCCGCGGTGCTTGCCCGGTGATGCACAGGATCGGGATCGAGTCGGCCGAAGCGCTGTAGAGCCCGGTGACCATGTCAGTACCGGCAGGTCCCGATGTGCCGATGCACACGCCAATGTTGCCGGCTTTGGTGCGGGTGTAACCCTCGGCCATGTGCGAGGCGCCTTCAACGTGGCGAGCGAGGACGTGATCGATGCCACCGACCTTCTGCAAGGCGGAGTACAGCGGGTTGATCGCGGCGCCCGGGATGCCAAAAGCGGTATCGACCCCTTCGCGGCGCATCACCAGAACGGCGGCTTCGATTGCTCTCATTTTGCTCATGGTTTTGTGCCTCTTACGTTTTGTAATTGTATACAAGTGGCTTTGCGCAGAGTGTATTCACGGCGGACGGCGCAGGTCAATCCATTTTCTCAAGCGGCTGTTTCATTCGTCGGAAGCCCAAATAACTGTGGCTTTTCGTCGCATGTCGCGCTTTTCGAAAATTATTGTATACAAAAAAATAATTCATTGTGTTCTATTTGTTGCATCGGATTGCGCAACACAAAGCAATCCAACGGCTTTCCCTATAACAAAATGAGGACGGCACCATGAGCGCTTTAACCTTGAAAGTCGCAGTCAACCTGGCCGATCAGGCCATCACCGCGGGGCGGGCGATCTCTGCCGCGCCATTGACCGTTGCAGTACTGGATGCCGGCGGGCACCTGATAACGCTGCAACGTGAAGACGGCGCCAGCCTGCTGCGTCCGCAGATCGCCATCGGCAAGGCCTGGGGCGCGATTGCCCTGGGCAAGGGCTCACGCCTGCTGGCACAGGACGCCCAACAACGCCCGGCCTTCTTCGCCGCGCTGAATAGTCTGGGGCAGGGCAGCGTCGTCCCGGTACCCGGCGGCGTGTTGGTTCGGGATCAGGACGGGACTGTGTTGGGAGCGGTGGGCATCAGCGGTGATCTGTCAGATGTCGATGAGCAATGTGCGATCCGCGCGATCGAGGGGCAGGGGTTGAAGGCGGATGCGGGGGTGGCTGGTTGATCTTCGGCGCCTGATTTACCGCTTTCGCGAGCTTGCTCGCGAAAGTGCCTTGCGGACGAAAACAGCTTTTTAGCTGCCTGCTTTCTCCGTTGAAATTTCCATCCGGTAAATTCCGGATTTTTAGAATTTTGTGCGAAACATTTGGCTGTTGCCGAATATTTTCGCAAGAAAATTCATAGGTATCACTCGTATCATTCTCTCGGAACAGGCCGAGAGCTTTACAATGAAAACAACACTGTCGTGGTGGGATATCAGCCCGCCTCTGAGCACCGCTACACCTACCTGGCCGGGTGACACACCTTTCCAGGAAGAGCGCGTTTGGACGTTCGGACCCGAGTGTCCGGTGAATGTCGGGCGTATCACCCTGTCGCCTCACACGGGGGCCCATGTCGACGCGCCGCTGCATTACAGCGCTGATGGAGTGGCCATTGGCGATGTATCGCTCGATGTCTATATGGGGCCTTGCCGTGTGCTGCATTGCCTGAATAGCGGCCGGCTGGTACACCCCGAGCAGCTTGAAGGTCGCTTGCAAGACCTGCCTGAACGGGTGCTGCTGCGCACCTGGCAACAAGCGCCATTGAGCGCCTGGGATCCGGATTTCACCGCCGTCGCCAAAGAAACCGTCGACCTGCTGGCGAACCTCGGTGTGCGCTTGATCGGTATCGATACGCCGTCGCTGGACCCTCAGCAATCCAAAACCATGGATTCGCACAATGCCGTAGCCCGACATGGCATGGCCATCCTCGAGGGCATCGTGCTCGATGACGTCCCGGAAGGGGACTATGAATTGATCGCGCTGCCGCTGCGTTTTGCCCATCTGGACGCCAGTCCGGTCAGGGCAATTTTGCGTCCACTGAATAAACCGCAACTTGAGGAGCCGACTCAATGAGCCAATGCCCCTATTCAACTGCAAACCAGACGGAAGAATGGCATAACGCCGAGCTGAATTTTTCCGACTCCATGAGCTACGGCGACTACCTGGATCTGGGGCGCATTCTCAGCGCACAGCACCCGTTATCTCCGGACCATAACGAGATGCTGTTCATCATCCAGCATCAGACGTCAGAGCTGTGGATGAAGCTGATGCTGCACGAGCTCAAAGCCGCTCGTGAACACATTCGACAGGGAGAGTTGCCGCCCGCGTTCAAGATGCTGGCGCGGGTCTCGCGGATTTTTGATCAACTGGTGCATGCCTGGACGGTGCTGGCCACCATGACACCTACCGAGTACCACGCGATACGGCCGTTTCTGGGGCAGTCATCGGGCTTCCAGTCGTTCCAGTACCGCGAGATCGAATTCATTCTGGGCAACAAAAGCGCGACCCTGTTGCGCCCCCACGCGCATYGGCCGGAACTGTTGCAGGCGCTTGAAAAGGCGATCGCCACACCGTCGCTGTATGACGAGGCGATTCGCTTGATGGTCAGCGCAGGCTTGACCATCGACCCACAGCGTTTCGAACGCGATCCGAGCAGTCCGACGGCGCATGATGCGTCGGTCGAAGCCGCCTGGCGCGAGGTCTACACTGACCCTTCGCGTTATTGGGATCTCTATCAGCTGGCGGAGAAACTCATCGACCTTGAGGACTCGTTCCGTCAATGGCGCTTCCGGCATGTGACCACGGTCGAGCGGATCATCGGCTTTCAACCAGGGACCGGTGGCACAGAAGGTGTCGGTTATCTGCGCAAGATGCTCGATACCGTGTTGTTCCCGGAGTTGTGGCGAGTGCGCTCAACTCTTTAATTTACCGAGAATGATGTTTGAACGCTTAAACCGAGCGGCAATTGAGTAAATTGACGCATTCAAACCATGCCTGACCATAACAATTAAAAGGTAACCAGATGGCGGATGAAATCTTGAGGCAAGGCGAGCTCAAGCGAGGGCTGAAAAATCGTCATATTCAGCTGATCGCATTGGGCGGAGCGATAGGGACCGGGTTGTTTCTCGGCTCTGCCGGAGTACTCAAATCGGCCGGGCCGTCGATGATCCTCGGCTATGCGATTGCCGGCTTCATCGCCTTTCTGATCATGCGCCAGCTGGGCGAGATGATTGTCGAGGAACCGGTGGCCGGCTCCTTCAGTCATTTTGCCCACAAGTACTGGGGCGGCTATGCTGGCTTTCTGTCCGGCTGGAACTACTGGGTGCTGTATGTGCTGGTGGGCATGGCCGAGTTGACGGCTGTCGGCAAGTACGTGCAGTTCTGGTGGCCGGAAGTCCCCTCCTGGGTCAGCGCGGCGGTGTTCTTCGTCCTGGTCAATTTGATCAATATGATGAACGTCAAAGTCTTCGGCGAAATGGAGTTCTGGTTCGCAATCATCAAGGTTGTCGCGATCATTGGCATGATCGTCCTGGGCTGCTACATGTTGTTCAGCGGAACGGGCGGCCCGCAGGCCTCGGTCAGCAATCTGTGGAGTCACGGCGGCTTCTTTCCCAACGGCACCACTGGGTTGCTGATGTCCATGGCGTTCATCATGTTCTCCTTCGGCGGCCTGGAACTGGTCGGCATCACCGCCGCTGAAGCCAGCGAGCCGGGTAAGGTGATTCCCAAGGCGATCAACCAGGTGGTTTATCGCGTGCTGATCTTCTACGTCGGCGCACTCACCGTGTTGTTGTCGCTGTATCCGTGGGATCAACTGCTACAGACACTGGGCGCTTCGGGCGATGCCTATAGCGGCAGCCCGTTCGTGCAGATATTCTCCTTGATCGGCAGCGACACCGCAGCGCACATCCTCAATTTCGTGGTGCTCACCGCGGCACTCTCTGTCTATAACAGTGGCGTCTACTGCAACAGCCGCATGCTCTATGGCCTGGCCGAACAGGGCGACGCACCCAAGGCGCTGATGAAACTGAACAAGCAGGGCGTGCCTCTACTGGCGCTGGGCGTATCTGCGTTGATCACCATGCTGTCCGTGCTGGTTAACTACCTCGCCCCGCATGAAGCGCTTGAGTTGCTCTTTGCGCTGGTGGTCGCATCGCTGATGATCAACTGGGCGATGATCAGCCTGACGCACCTGAAATTTCGCAAAATCATGGGCCAGCGAGGTATCGTGCCGGGCTTCAAGGCGTTCTGGTTCCCTTGCAGCAATTACTTGTGCCTGGCCTTCATGGCCATGATTGTCTGCGTCATGCTGATGATTCCAGGGATACGCGCTTCAGTCTTCGCCATACCGGTGTGGGTGTTGATCATCTTCGGTTTTTACCGGATGCGTATGGCCAAGGATCGGGCCTTGCCGATAGTTCAATAGCCTTTGCCGTGGGTGCGCCGTGATGAGTAGCAACGCTGATCCGCAGTTTCGCGACATTCGTATCGATCACTATGACCTCGAGGGTGCAAGGAGCTGGATGTCTGGTATCTGCGGGCCGCACCGCCTCCAGACTTCGACGCCCGAGCGGATCCGCTTTCATCACAGCGCCAATGTGTTCAAGTCGATGGCCACGACCCTGGGCACGCTCTCATACGGCACCGATGTCACCATCGATATCGAAGACGCCGAGCACTTCAGCAGTTACAGCCTGAGTTTGCCTTTGGTGGGCGAGCAGGAGCTGAGCAAGAACGGCAGCGTGTCGAAATCCAACCGCGATCAAGGGGTGATCATTTCCCCAAATGAGAACCAGATGCTGGCGATCTCCGGCGACTGCCGCAAAGTTCAGGTGGTGATCACCCGCGTCGCCATGAGCGAGTCGCTGGAGGGCATGCTGCAGCGACCGCTGGATACGCCGCTGCGTTTCGAGCCGGTGATGGATGCGGTGGACGGCGCGTCGGCCTCGTGGTGGCGCATGGCGCGTTATTTCATCGCGGAGCTGGAACGCAGCAATGAACTGTACGAACAGGTGGTCTTCACTCGGGACATCGAAAGCTCATTGATCAAAGGCTTGATCCTCGCCCAGCCGAACAACTACTCCGAAGAATTGCGCAACGTGCTCGGCGTGAAACTGCCGCACTACCTGATCAGGGCCAAGCAATACATTCACGACAATGCTCGCGAAGCCTTGCACCTGGAGGATATCGAGGTCGCGGCCGGGGTCTCGCGTTTCAAGCTGTGCGAGGCGTTCAAGAAGTACTTCGCCCTGTCGCCGATGGTCTACCTGAAAAAGTACCGGTTGAACGCTGTGCGCCAGGAAATCCTCGAACACGGCTCGGCGCGCAATATTTCTGCGATTGCCATGGGCTGGGGCTTTACGCATTTGGGACGTTTTTCCGCCGAATACCGCAAGTTGTTCGACGAGTCCCCCAGCACGACCTTGCAGCGTAACGAAGCCCGGCGCATGCGCGGGGGCTGAATATCCCGGTGTCCAGAATTGAATCAGATCTGCGACAGCAGCCTGATGAAGCTCTATTTGTGGCGAGGGAGCTTGCTCCCGCTGGGCTGCGAAGCAGCCCTAAAGCCTGCGGATGGGGGATCTCTGACAAACCTCGGTTGCGAATTTCAGGACCGCTTCGCGCTCCAGCGGGAGCAAGCTCCCTCGCCACAATTGATCACCTGATCATCGATATCCATTAACTGGCGCTCACTTACGCACCACCAAATCAAGCAACGTCTCCCGCTCCTTGATTTTCTGCAACACGATTTCCGAGCGGATATCAGTCACCCCCGCCGTACGGTTCAGTTGGTTGACGATGAAGTCGGAGAAGTGTTTGACGTTGCGCGCCTGGACCCGCAGTACATAGTTGCTCGCCCCGGTAATCACGTAGGCGGTGACCACTTCCGGCCACAACTGGACCTTCTTGATGAAGGTCTCGTGCCAGTCCTCGACGTCCTGTCGCAATGACACATGGACGATGGCTTCCAGTTCGACTCCCAGCTTCTCTGCGTTCAGCATCGCGCGATAGCCAGTGATGATTCCTTCACTTTCCAGCAAGCGTAAACGGCGCAAGCAGGCCGACGGAGACAGTGCGACTTTCTCTGCCATTTCGTGGTTGCTGATACGGCCGTCACGTTGCAAGAGATGCAGGATCCGCAGGTCTGTCGGGTCGAGAGTCATGGCTAGAATAAATCCTCGATATTTGGCGTTGGATTCGAATTTTCTACGAGATAAATACTAGATGGCTGCTTACTTTGCACGAAAATTCTCTAAAGCTTCGTTCATTATTTCCTCATCGTGAAGGCGCAAATAACGCCTGAAACACGACACTCACACCCGACTATTGCGATCTGCCCGGACGGCACTTCTTTCAAAAAGCAGGACACCCAATGACTACAAGAAACGATTGTCTGACGCTTGATGCGCAGGACGCTCTGGCCCCTCTGCGTCAGCAGTTTGCGCTCCCCGAAGGGGTGATCTATCTCGACGGCAACTCCCTCGGCGCGCGCCCGGTCGCAGCGCTGGCGCGTGCTCAGGCAGTGATCGCCGATGAATGGGGCAATGGCCTGATCCGCAGTTGGAACAGCGCTGGCTGGCGCGATTTACCTGAACGTCTGGGCAATCGACTGGCGGGGCTGATTGGCGCCGGTGACGGCGAAGTGGTGGTGACCGACACCACCTCGATCAACCTGTTCAAGGTGCTCAGCGCCGCCCTGCGCGTGCAGGCCATGCGAGCGCCGACGCGGCGGGTGATCGTCAGCGAGACCAGCAACTTTCCGACTGACCTGTATATCGCCGAAGGTCTGGCGGACATGCTGCAGCAGGGCTACAGCCTGCGTCTGGTCGACAGCCCGCAAGAGCTGGCGCAAGCGATTGACCAGGACACCGCGGTGGTCATGCTCACCCACGTCAACTACAAGACCGGCTACATGCACGACATGCAGGCCCTGACCGCGCTGACCCATGAATGCGGCGCGCTGGCCATCTGGGACCTGGCGCATTCCGCCGGGGCGGTGCCGGTCGACCTGCATCAGGCGCGCGCCGACTACGCCATCGGTTGCACCTACAAGTACCTCAATGGCGGTCCGGGCTCGCAAGCTTTCGTCTGGGTTTCCCCTGAGTTGTGCGATCTGGTGGCGCAACCGCTGTCCGGCTGGTTCGGTCATTCGCGGCAGTTCGCCATGGAGTCGCATTACCAGCCGAGCAGCGGAATCGCCCGCTATTTGTGCGGCACCCAGCCCATCACTTCATTGGCGATGATCGAGTGTGGTCTGGATGTCTTCGCCCAGACCGACATGGCCAGCCTGCGCAGCAAGTCCCTGGCGCTGACGGACCTGTTCATCCAGTTGGTCGAGCAGCGCTGCGCCGCTCACGAGCTGACCCTGGTCACTCCACGCGAACACGCCAAGCGTGGCAGCCATGTCAGCTTCGAACATCCCCAGGGTTATGCGGTGATCCAGGCCTTGATCGCCCGTGGCGTGATCGGCGACTACCGCGAGCCGCGGATCATGCGGTTCGGCTTCACCCCGCTGTACACCCGCTTCACCGAGGTCTGGGATGCGGTGCAGATCCTCGGCGAAATACTTGATCAGAAAACCTGGTCGCAAGAACAATTCCAGATCCGCCACAGCGTCACCTGATACCCCCCGACGCCTTTGTCCTGCTGCCGCGAATTTCCCGGCAGCAGGGCTTCGGTCGCCTCCGATAAGCACTTCTGTGAAAACACAATAATAAGGAACACGCAGAATGAAATTGTCCCTTTGGCCCGCCTTGCCGCTCGCCATTACCAGCTGTCTCGGCCAAGTGGCCCATGCCGCACCCGACAATGGATTCGTTGAAGACAGCAGCCTGACCCTGACCCATCGCAATTTCTATTTCTACCGCAACAACCTCAACAACCCGGGCGGCCAGAACTATCGGGAGGAGTGGGCCCACGGACTTATGCTCGATTACCGTTCAGGCTATACCCAGGGCACTGTGGGTTTCGGAGTCGACGCCTACGCGCAGTTGGGTCTCAAGCTCGACAGCGGCAGGGGGCGTACCGGCACCGGTTTGTTGCCGGTCGGTTCCGATGGACGCGCCGAGGATGAGTATTCCGAAGCGGGTGGCGCGCTCAAGGCGCGGATCTCGAAGACCGAACTCAAATACGGCAATCTGACACCGCTCAACCCGGTGTTCGGCACCGGCTCGGCGCGCCTGTTCACCACCTACGCCAATGGTTTCCAGCTGACCAGCAACGAGTTGAAAGGACTGCAACTCGATGCCGGGCACTTCACCTCGGGCAATGACAGTGCGTCGACCAACGACGATGGCGCCCTCAAGGCACTGTATGCCGGGGTGGAAACCCGCAGCGTCGATTATCTGGGCGGCAGTTATGCCCTGAGCGATCAATTGAGCGTCAGCCTGTACGGTTCGCAGTTCGCTGATATCTGGCGGCAGTACTACGCCAACGCCAACTACAGCTATGCCCTGAGCGGAAACCAGTCGTTGAACCTGGATTTCAACCTCTATCGCACCAACGACTATGGCCAACGCCTGGCCGGCAAGATCGACAACACTACCTGGTCGCTGGCCGCCGCGTACAAGGTTGGCGCGCACCGCTTGACCC
>NZ_JBFTML010000084.1:0-14917 GCF_056396925.1 Pseudomonas sp. 05N433
GGGTAATATTGCCCCGCGTTCACCACCACGGTTTATGCATTTTTATAGCCCAGGCGTCCATCAGCTGCCTGGGCTTTTTTTTGCCTGGCATTTGGGGATGACTTACAAGCACGCTGCCGGCGAAGCGCCAGCAGCGTCGGTGATGAGGTGGGTAAGCGCTATTGCTAAAACCTGTTGTTACCCGGCCGGATCAGCCTTGCGCCGATCACTGCCAGAAGGATTGCCAGTGTTTATAAGCCTTCTCTCGACCAGGACATTTCGCAGGGCCTGGCGTGCCGAAGGATCCAGTTGATGTTCTCTCTCCTTGAGTTCAAGCAAGATGGGGCTGGACCAGCCACGATAGGTTTGCTCGGTAATACGAGTAGGCGTCATCTATCTCTCCCTTGTGAGTCGCCCGACAACACAGTGGGCGAAGTCCTGTACGATAAAGATCCTAGTCGAGGAAACGATTTGTCGCCAGCGATTGGCAGTGCCGACTGTCCTGCACAACGTAGGTTGTTGGTGATTCGGGCGTAAACTGAAGAGGCTACCTCATCAAAAGGAGCCGCATATGATCGCCGACCAAACGATTAGACAGGCGTCGGAGCAAAGCACTGTTTGGGACCAATATTTCTGTGCTGCGCTGATTGCCGAAAGCCATCTGACGGCACCGGTGGTAGGAGAAACCACCCACGAAGACAGGCAAAACATGCTGATCCAAAGAGCCAAAGCGCTCGCCGACAAGATGCTTGAAAACAGAAGATAAAACGGAGCCCGGCCATTGCGGCCGGGCTCTTCACTTATCGCCCCTTTGACAGGTCACCTGGCCAGGCTGTCACTGGGTGGCGCGATGGACTGCCCCCGGTTTTTTTGGGCGCTGAGTTCTTTGTTCGTGGATCGTCTACAGTTGGTAATTCATGGATACGGAGATCGAACATGAAGTGCTTAATTTGTCACGCTGTCTCTAACACTGTTCATGTGGCTGAAGACTGGTCAGAAGTTGCATGCTCGGCTGGATGTGGACGCTTCAGGGTCTCGGCCAACCTGATTAAAAGCATGAAGGGCAGGAACGAATCCTTTGACATCGAGCGCACAAGACAATGGCTCAAGATGTCCCGCAATGACGAGCCGGTGCCGTTGATATCCCGCTATGACTACAACGTTGCCTTGTTGCATCGCGACACCGGGGAGAAGTCGGTCATCGCGCCGAGTCGCTCCAGGCAGCCGCTGACTTCGGATTAGATTCCGCCCCGGCTGTAACGCCACCCTCGGTAGGCGCTGCCCAAGGCTGCGATCTTTTGATCTTCAGCGGCTTCTGAACGATCAAGAGATGCAGCAGCTGCCGAGCGACGCCTAACGTTCGACTGTCGTGTAAAAACAAGCAACCTCCTTGGATCGCCCGTGTCGATATAAACATATCCGCGCTATTCGTCATCACACCTGTCCAGGTTGCCAGCGTTTATGGCGGGCTGAAAGCGGCTATAGCTGAATGTTCAGGAGGTGGCTATGAACTGTCCGCTGTGTGGCAATACCAATGCGCTGGAAGATCTTTCGTTCGGGGGCGGATTGCGCATTCATTGCGAACCGTGTGGTGGTTTCTATCGAATTTCATCGACCCTGCATGCCTTGGCTGAAGGAAAGTCTTATGACACCGAGCGCGCTCGAACCCGCCTGAAGAAGAAGCGTGAAACCGGCAAATTGGAGGATCAAGAGCCGGCGCTAGGCCCGGAAGACAAAGACCTACTCATCGAGCCGGGCTAATGTGTCGCGCAAAGCGAATGCAGTTCAGCGAAGGGTGCGTTGCGTGGGGGAAGGGGCAGCGACTATTTACAGAAGGACTCGCCTGGCCTTGAAGCCGAATTTCCAACGGATTCCAGGTCAGGCGAGCGTTTCGGATCCATGGGGCTTTAATCCTGATGAACACTTGAACGGCTCATTATCCAATCGGTTAATGAGCCTGTGCCACGCCGCACAAAACAGTCGCGGCGGCGGACTGAGATCGTGTGCTGGCAATGTTTCCCAGCGATACGACGCCAACCAGACGCTTGTCTCGGTTAAGCACGGGCAGGCGACGGAGGTGGACGTCCGCCATGTTTCTAGCGACATGCTCGATGTCTTCATCCTCATAGCAATAGCGGATGCCGCCACTCATTATTTTACTGATAGGGGTTGTTCCGGTGAGTCCTTCGGCGACGGCTCTGATGGCGATGTCCCGGTCCGTGATCATGCCAATCAGGCGCTCTTGCTCTTCAACCATAATGGCGCCGCTATCGATCCTGGCCATCATGCTTGCAGCCTCCTGGATCGTCTGGCTTGGTTTGGCTGTTAAAACATCTTTCGTCATAACTTCCGAGATCTTCATGAAAAAGACTCCTTTTAAAGGGATGCTTCAGTGATTACTGACTGTCTATTTTTCGACTTGGAGGGGATGTACAGGGTTCAGAATGTTTTGTCTCCGCTCGTCATCGTGGTGAACCGGGATTCTCCAGCGCCGCTCATTGAGCGGCGTTTTCGTATTCGGGCGTTGCTCAAGGAACAGCGCAACACCGCAAACGTGCGAGAGGGCAGGCGGCTTCGGATGGATGGTTGAGTTTGTAACTTGCTCGATACAAATAATAATCCGTATCATTTAGTTTCAAATCAAGGGTGCGAGGGAGTGCATTGCCCACATAAAAATAAGGTTCAGGTAATGCTCAAAATGCTACTCGTGTACGGTCATCTGATTGCCACCTGTATTGCTCTGGGGAGGGTGCTGCAGGCAGATCAAAAGCTATGGAGCTGGCGCAAGGAGGTGTTGAGCCAAGTGCAACGTGAGTATCTCGACGAGACTCAAAAAATCGTCATGCTCGCGCTATTGGCTCTTTGGGGAAGTGGCTTGCTGCTGGTGCTCCAGGGTTACCTCTATGAGGGGACCACGTATCTGCTCAATCAAAAGCTCTGGGCCAAGGTGAGTGTTGTCGCGCTGCTTAGCCTCAACGGCGCTTTGTTGCATCGAATCGGTTTTCCGCTGCTGCAGAAAGCTCCCTTTGTTTTGTTAAACAGCTGCGCCCGGACTCGCCTTGCCCTGTTGGGCGCTCTCTCAATGAGTGGCTGGTCATTTGCTGCATTCCTGGGGGTGGCTCGAGCGTGGAATCACGTGCTGCCTTACTTGCATGTGATGGGGGCTTTTGCCGTGTTCTCGTTAGTGGCTTGTGCAGTGGCGTGGATAGTTGCCAGCACAGCGGGTGCCATGGATGATGAGTGGTCGCGCACTGGCAGTGAGTAAAACCTGATTACGCCGGACGCTGAACGACGAACCATTGCGCGTAGGGGCGCGTGCATTCGTAACAGAAATGCCGACCTGTTAGGCAGTTCAGAGTTCTTCGAACATGAAGATTCCTGGCCCGCCGTTCACCGGCGGGCTGTTCAGGTTTATTCAGAATTGTGTTCGGGACACTGGGCGCAACTCTGGATAGAGTTCTCACCGCTCACCCAGCTTCGGTTCTTTACCAAGCACGGAGTGCTAGGCCTTGGTTGGGCGAGCACCCATTTTTGATTGTTCTCGACAGAGAGAATGACGGCGCACGCGAAACCGTGCTCCCTTCAGACACCGTCCCTGAGCAACTGGCTGAACGCCTCCAGTTCACTTTTTTCCACATCGGAAACCAGCACGAAACGCATGTGGTTGGCTTGCCAGGACACCACGTTAAAGCCACGAATCGTCTGGGTCTGCCGCGGTTTGTCTGCCTCCGGCACGGGCAGGATAAACACATTGATGATGTGCTTGGCCCTCCCATAACTCAGCGCTGCCRTGGTCTGGTGTTGTAGATAATCCAGCCGCCCACCCAGTAATGGAAATCCCTGCGCCGAGTAATCGAATACCGGCGGCGAGAAGTCGAGTTTGCCGGTGAACCAGGGCTTCACGGTGTGGCGGTCGGAGGACACCACATCGTTCAGATGCTCGCCCATCAACGAGCGGACATGGCTGGAGACAGCCTCGTCCATCAGAGGTTGCTCGCTGCCCGGCGTCATCACATAAAGCACTGCCGCCAAGGCCAGCGCCGCCGTAGAAAACGTCGGAGCGAACCATTTCCGCCAGCGTTCGACGGCGCGAGTCGCGGGAGCACCCGCGGCAAACACGCTGGCCGCTAACGATGTCGGCGCCGGGTAATACGGCGCCTGGCGCTTCACACTGACCTTCAGCAGTTTCACTTCATCATGCAGCCGCGCGCACTCGGGGCATGCGGCCAGATGCGCAGCTACATCCGCAGCCGTCGCAGGATCGAGTTCGTGATCCAGATAACCATGCAGCCGTGTCTGGCAAACCGTGCAGTCGAGTTCATTCATGATCGTGCAACTTCAGTAGTTCGAGCTTGAGCATCGCGCGCCCCCGGGCCAGTCTCGACATGACGGTGCCGATGGGGATATCGACCACCAAAGCGATGTCCTTGTAAGGCATGTCTTCGAGTTCTTTCAGCACAATCACCTCACGAAACACCGGCGGCAGGGCGCACAGCGCTTGCTGGATCAACGCCGCGTTTTCGGTGTGAATAGCCAGCAATTCCGGGGTCTGGCTGTGGCTCAGTGCCCCTTCGTCATCGCCAATGTCGTCATCGAAAGCAACCCAATGGCGCCCGGCCGAGGCTTTGAGCCAGGTGTAGCTTTCATTGCGCACGATGGTCAGAAACCAGGCCTTGGCGTTGCCATCGGCGAAACGCTGCAAAAACCTGAAGGCGCGCAGGGCACTTTCCTGCACGACATCGCGTGCGGCGGCGTCGTTGCCAGTGAGCCAGCGCGCGAGGTTGTAAGCCGCGTCCAGATGGGGCGCAATCAGGTCCTCAAATCGCTTCATAGTGGCTTCCGTACTGTCACACCCCTATAACCGTGGTGCGTGGTCTTTTATTCCCTGAAAAGAATTTGTTTTCCAGCACGGAATAAACACTCATCCCGCAAGGTTTACCTCGTGTCAGCTACATCACTGTAGTCCGCCAGCGAGGACATACCGATGGACATTCAATCAAAACACCCATTGCGCACCGACGACTTGCTGAACCCTGACCGCCGAACGCTGCTCAAGTGCTCGGCGTGGGCCGGGGCAGGGGTTATCTGGGCCCTGAGCGGCGGCATTCCCCGGGCCTTTGCGCTGGATGAGGCAGGCAACGTCGCCGACCCCAAGGCACTGGCCAGCACGTTTCACTTCGTGCAGATCAGCGACTCGCACATCGGCTTCAACAAGGAAGCCAACCCGGAGCCGGCAAAGACATTGCAGGTGGCGATCGACAAGGTCATCAAGCTGCCAAAACCACCGTCGCTGATTCTGCATACCGGCGACATCACGCACCTGTCCAAGCCTGAGGAGTTCGACACTGCGGCACAGTTGCTCAAGGGGCTGCCGTCCACCGTGCATTACGTGCCGGGTGAACACGACACCCTCGATGAGGGCGGCGGCAAGCTTTACCTGGAGCGATACGGCAAGGGCACCAAAGGCAATGGCTGGTACAGCTTCGATGACCACGGCGTGCATTTCATCGCACTGGTAAACGTCTTCAACTTCCAGGCCGGTCACGAAGCCACCCTTGGCGCCGATCAACTGGCCTGGCTGGCCGATGATTTGCGGGCGGTGACGACCAGTACACCCATCGTCGTGTTTACCCACATTCCGCTGTGGACGATTTATCAGCCGTGGGGCTGGGGCACCGAGGATGGTGATCAGGCGATTGCGATGCTGCGCAAGTACGGTTCAGTGACGGTATTGAACGGCCACATCCATCAAGTCATCCAGAAGGTCGAAGGCAACATCACCTTCCACACCGCCCGTGGCACGGCTTACCCACAACCTGCACCGGGTGCGGCGCCGGCACCGGGGCCGATGACGGTGGCCGCCGATCAATTGCGCAATTACCTGGGGATCACCGATGTGCGAGCGACACAGGGCGATCATCCGCTGGCGCTGATTGATTCGACACTGGTCTAGGGGAGGGCGGTCAGATGAAAACGCGACTGTTGGCGGTGGTGTGCCTGATGCTGTCGATGCCGGCGTGGGCTCAGGAGGTGAAGATCGATATCAAGGAGTTCATGTTTGCACCCAAGGATTTGACCGTGGCCGTGGGCACCAAAGTGACGTGGGTGAATGACGACCAGATTCCGCACACGGTGGCAGAAACCCACAAGGTGTTTCGCTCGGGGGCGCTGGATACGAATGACAGTTTTTCCTGGGTGTTCAATACGCCGGGAGAGTTCGAGTATTTTTGTGCGCTGCACCCGCAGATGATCGGGAAGATTGTGGTCACCCAGTAAACAAAGGGCGCTGGAAGGTCAAAAGACCGCAGCCTTCGACTGTTCCGACGTCTGCCGGCTCAACCAGCAGGTATCCCCAGAAATGACAAAGCCCCGAATAATCGGGGCTTTGTCGTACGGAATCTGCTGACGACTCAGTTCGAGGAAGAGCCGCATAGGCTTGTTATTTCGTAGTTGGCTGCTTCGTACTGTCGCCCGCGTTGGCAGTCGTCGCCCAATTACGCGTCTTTGGCGCCAATAATCGCTCGATGGCGCCACTCACCATGTTTTCCATCAAATTATCGCGCTCTTGTTCATCCAGCGAATGTTGCATCAGCCAACTGGGCGCGCTATTGAGCAAGGCTGCAATGGCTCGACCCGCGGCCCGTTGCGCCGGTTCGCTCACGCGGGGTTTGGCTCCGAGCATCAGCAGCAATTTGCGTTCGTATTGCTCACGCAAGTGGCGAACCTGTTCCTGCTGCTCCTCGTTGAGGCAGCCACTGTCGCGCTCCGCCAGTCGAAAATGCCAGGGCATTTCCTGGTGCAGACTCAGGTGGGCGCGGATCAGGCTGTTGAGCCTGTCGCGTTTTGCCGGCACCTGTTGTTCAAGGCGCCCCAAGGTTGCCAACAGCTCTTCGTAGAACTCCTCGATCAAGTCGAGCAGCAAGTGCTGCTTGCTGGGGTAATGGTGATACAACGAGCCTGGAGTGAGCCCCAGGCTTGTCGCCAGCTCACGCATGCCGACCTGACCGAAACCCTTGCTGGCAAACAGCTCCAGCACCTTGCCCCGGTACTCGGCAAACCGTGAGCAACGCTCAGGCATAGGCATGGAAGCCACGTCCCGTTTTACGCCCCAGGTAACCGGCGGCGACCATTTCCTTGAGCAGCGGTGCAGGGCGATATTTGCTGTCATTGAAGCCGTCGTAAAACGCTTCGAGAATGGCCAGCACCGTGTCCAGACCGATCAGATCCGCCAGAGCCAGTGGCCCGATCGGCTGGTTGCAACCCAGGCGCATGCCGGCGTCGATGTCTTCGGCGCTGGCCAGGCCTTCCTGAAACACCAGGATCGCTTCGTTGATCATCGGCACCAGAATCCGGTTGACCACGAAGCCCGGACGGTTGCCCGCGGTGATCGCGGTCTTGCCGAGGGTTTTTGCCATGTCCAGCGCCAGGGCGTGGGTGGCATCGCTGGTTTGCAGGCCACGAATCACTTCGATCAGGCCCATCACCGGCACCGGGTTGAAAAAGTGCAGGCCGATGAAACGCTCAGGCTGGCTCACGCTGGCGGCGAGTTGGGTGATGGACAGCGACGACGTGTTGGAAGCAATCACGCACTCGGCGCTGACCTGAGCGGCGATCTGTTGCAACACGCGCAGTTTCAGATCGAGGTTTTCGGTGGCGGCTTCGATCACCAGTTGCGCGTTCAGCAGGCTGCCGTAATCAGTGCTGGTGCGAATCTTGTCGAGGGCGGCGAGTTTTTGTTCCTGCGTCAGCGCGTCCTTGGCGACCTGCCGATCAAGGTTTTTATCGACGGTCGCGATTGCCTTTTGCAGAGCGCTCTCGGAAATGTCGATCAAGGTCACGTTGAAGCCGGCCAGGGCGCAGACTTGCGCGATGCCATTGCCCATGGTGCCGGCGCCGATAACGCCAATGTTCTGTAGGTTCATGCGTATGTCCTTGTGATCAAACCCGTTCGAACAACACGGCGATGCCTTGGCCGCCACCGATGCACATGGTCGCCAGGGCATAACGGCCCTGACAGCGGTGCAGTTCATGAATGGCTTTGGTGGCGATGATCGCGCCAGTGGCGCCCACCGGATGGCCCAGCGAGATGCCCGAACCGTTGGGGTTGACCTTCTGCGGATCGAAGCCCAGCTCTTGCGCTACGGCACAGGCCTGGGCGGCGAAGGCTTCGTTGGACTCGATCACGTCAAGATCGGCAACGGTCAGGCCGGCGCGCTTGAGCACCAAACGGGTGGCGGGAATCGGTCCCAGCCCCATCATTGAGGGCTCAACGCCTGCGTGGGCATAACCCACCAGTCGAGCCATGGGCTTGAGACCCTGTTCCTGAACAGTTTGACCGGTGGCCATGATCAGTGCGCCGGCACCATCATTGAGACCAGACGCGTTGCCGGCGGTGACGGTGCCGTCCTTTTTGAACGCCGGTTTCATGCGGCTCAATTGCTCGACGTTGACCTCAGCCCGTACATGCTCATCCGTCGCAAAGGAAACCGTCCCTTTGCGGGTCGCGACTTCGATCGGCACGATCTGCCCGGAAAAACGCCCCTCGGCAATCGCCCGGGCAGCACGCTGTTGGCTGAGAAGCGCCAACTCATCCTGGGCCTGACGCGTGATGCCATAGTGCTCGGCGATATTTTCAGCGGTGATCCCCATATGGAAACCGGCAAACGGGTCTTGCAGTGCGCCAAGCATGTAGTCGACGGCCTGCATGTCGCCCATTCGTGCGCCCCAGCGCGCCTGCGGCAACAGGTACGCGCCGCGGCTCATGGACTCGACGCCACCTGCCAGCGCAGCGCCCGCATCCCCCAGCATCAAACTTTGCGCGGCACTGACAATCGCCTGCAAACCCGAACCGCAAAGACGGTTGACGTTGAAGGCGGGAGTCTCTTTCGTCAGGCCGGCATTCATCGCTACGACCCGGGAGATGTAGGCGTCGCGTGCCTCGGTCGGGATCACATGCCCCATCACCGCGTGGCCGATATGCTCGGGCGCCAGGCCAGATCGTTCGATAGCGGCGCGGCAAACATCGGTTGCCAACTGAATAGGCGGTACATCCTTGAGTGAACCGCCAAAGCTGCCGATGGCAGAACGGACGGCGCTCACTACAAAAATATCGGAATGGTTCATGTTGGCTCTCTTGAACAGGTCTTTTTTGTTGAGCACGAGTCTAGAATCAGCAGCGCCGCTGGCCTATGCCAAAACTGTTCAAGGGTGATGGCGTTTTTTGCCATGTTCAGATGTAACGAGAGAGGCATTCAAATGCGGGAAACGGATTCGGTGGCGGTTTACTTCATGTATCCCATGATCCATGCGTTGCGTGAGAAGCCGCAGCGTTTGCGGTCACTCCTTGAACAGGTGGGAATTGATCCGGCACTGATGGATCAGCCGACAGCACGGGTGCCGGCCACGGCTTTCGCCGCGTTGTGGCTGGCGCAGATTCGTGAGTTGAACGATGAATTTTTCCAGTTGGACTCCCATGGTATGCCGCCGGGCAGTTTTGCCTTGATCTGTCGGGCATTGATTCAGGAGCCGACGCTGGAAAAAGCCATGCGTCAGTGCCTGGCCAATTTCGCGTTGTTCCTGCGTGATTTTCGCGGCATGTTGAGTGTGCGTGGCAAGCGTGCGGTCATCAGCTTGCAGACCCGCTCGCAGAACAGCGAGGTCAGCCGGCTGGGCGAAGAAACGTTTCTGGTGTTGATGATCAGTCTGCTGTGTTGGCTAGGCGGGCGGCGAATTCCCATCGATCGTGCGGACTTTCGTCATCAGCGTTTGTCGCTGCGTGATGACGCCTTGCTCTGGGGGCCCAACCTGACCTTTGGCACCGAACACACCGAAATCGAGTTCGCCAGTCACTACTTGCGGCTGCCGGTGGTTCAGGACCTTGCCTCGCTGAAAGTGTTTTTGCGCACCGCACCTCAATGGCTGGTGATCCGCTTCCGCAACCAGCATGGGCTGGCATCGCAGGTTCATCAGCGCCTGCGCCATAGCCATTACAGCGAATGGCCGACCTTGCAGGACTTCGCCCTGGAACAGCACCTGAGCCCCAGTACCTTTCGCCGGAAACTGGGACGTGAGGGCTGTTCGTATCAGGAAATCAAGGATGAAGTGCGGCGCGGGGTGGCGTTTGAACGGTTGCGCCAGAGTAAGGCGAACATCAGCGATATTGCCGAACAGTTGGGGTTTCAGGAGCCGAGTGCGTTTCACCGCGCCTTCAAAAAATGGACGGGGGAGAGCCCGGGGCAATACCGTTTGCGGTTTCAAGGTCGGGATGATTGACCCATCCGGGAAGTCTTTTGTGGTCTGTTTAGTTCGAGACGTGTTGAGCATTGCGCTCGGATATCTGCCTCAACCGAGAATCGCTTTTCCAGTGGTGCATTCAGGTCGTGAACTGATCAAAAGCCACTCGGCTGCGCTCATCCGTGCCGTGCGCAGCGGGGGTGATCTGCGCGAGGTCGTCACCTCTGGCTCTGCCTGCGCCGGTCTCTGMCCGGCGTACTCAGTGGCTGGCCTGATTAACAGTCAGGTGCCTGCTTTGCTACAGATCACACTCCGATGCGCTCTCAATGAGAGGGGCGGGCAGTTATCGTCAGGCTGACGTGACGCTGGTTGTCATGCTCGCACGAAATGCGCGATTTCAGAGGTGGGTGATGGAAAGGTCGCTGATGATGCAGACCGAACCGTCTTGCGGGTCAGTGGTGTCGGAGTAATCGATCTGGTTGTACACACCGCCGTGGAAGGCGAGAGTTTTCGTGTCCCAGGTGTTGTCGAGGCGCATGATTGCAGAGGTGGATTTGACGCCATTACAGCTCGCCGAGACGGATACAGCGCCGTTCGAATTGGCGTGAATGTTGATTTTGAAAAGTGCACCGAGTGGCACGTCTTCCAGAATCGTCGTGTTCACCGGGTCTTCCTGGAGATAGCTCGACCGAAATCCCATCGTGATTCGGCCTTTGTTCCAAAACACTTTTACAGGTGGCCTTTCCGAACCCTGAACATGAATCTGGCTGATCACAACCTTCTGCAGCGAGTTGACCTTCGTGACTCGCATTTCTTGTCGGTTCCAGTGGTCAGCAGCGCTGGCGAACAACCAATAGCCCGGCTCTTTCCACTCGCAGCGCGTCCGCAGGGTGCTCTTGCTCGAAGCACCGAGCGTCGGCGCCGTCATTTGCAGCGAGCCATCTGGAAGCATCGAAACAACTTCCGGGCATTCAAGCAGTGCCCGCCAGCCGATCAATTCAAGCGCGATCGGGTTGGTGTCGGAGATTGGAAGCGGTGTAGCGATTGTGTAGTTGCTGATGTCTACGGTCATGGTCATTTCCCTATTTCATTTGATGTCACCCTTTGCTCAGTTGAGCCTTACTTTTGGTGCTGCTGGGCCTGTGATGCGTTGGCTTGGACTTGAATATAGGTATACCCGTAATTTGTGTCAATGGGTATTCCCATAATTCAGCGCTCCCACATTCTTATGGTGAGAGGGAGTCTGCATTTGGTGAGATTGGATGCGCTGAAATTCTTCTTGGGAGTGCGGCCACGCGCAGTACGACGAACGCCTCAAGCTCGTCCAGGCATTGAGGAGTGGCGTCCAGCAGAGCGTTGTTCTGCCAAGGCTGCAACCGTTGGAGCCAACTCAGCCCTTCAACGCGAATACATCGCCCACCAGAACACATGCCCCAGAATTGAAATCTGCTGCTCCTGGATTTGCTGGAACGTGTAGTCCTCGTCCGGATGTTCGTCTCGGTTGAAGCTTCGCAGGCGAATTCCGGTGGGCGTGCGGTACACCTGTTTGACCCTTAGCTGGCCGTGGTGGTTGATCGCGTACATCTCGCCGTCGACGATATCGCTCAATGTGTTCTTGCCAACGTTCACGCCAACCGTGGCGCCGTCGCGCAGCACCGGCAGCATGCTGT
Organism: Pseudomonas sp. 05N433; assembly: GCF_056396925.1. Lineage (NCBI taxonomy): Bacteria > Pseudomonadati > Pseudomonadota > Gammaproteobacteria > Pseudomonadales > Pseudomonadaceae > Pseudomonas > Pseudomonas sp. 05N433. Next base: position 11,883 of record NZ_JBFTML010000084.1, read on the forward strand.
TGCCGCTCACCGCGACGCACTTCGCGTTGCTGAACTGAACGTTGTTGTGGCGAAGGTCTTTCTTGAAGAAGCGCAGCCTGGCGCTGGTGCTTTCGGCAATCGCGAATCGGCCGGAGCCCGCTGCTAACTCCACTTCCTGGAGAAATGGCACGTAAACCTCGTCGTCATCGAGCGGGGTTTCGTCATCCCATGTCTCAATGTCTGACATTGCCACGTTTGGTTGAGTGCGCTCAGCGGTTACTGCAACACCTTTGAGCATGTCGCCACTGCCTTCAGCGAGCCACATAGGGGAGACACCACAGACCGAAGCAATCTGAGCAGCAAAGGCTGTCGCCTTCGATTTGCCGCGCTCAAGGTCGGAAATTGATGTCTGCGTGAGGCCGGCGCGCTCGGCAAGCTCGGTCTGGTTTAGACCGGCATGGCGACGGGCGATTTTGAGTCTTTCTTTAAATTCCATCCGCGAAGTATTACGGGCGTTCCCATACTTTTGCAAATCGGTATTCCTATAATTATGTGGTATGGGTGTTCCCGTATGGGCGGTCCCCCCCAAAGCGCTCAATGTCTGGAAGCAATGCGCGCCGTGCAACGACCACAAGTCCGGTAGCATTGTGATCACCACAGCCTGGGTGGGCTCACTAAATTCAGAGCCGCATCATTGGCAGTGGGCTCAATGGGTTCGTTAGCAGTCGTTTGAGCGAAAGCTGAACTAAGCGAATGTGAAATCCTGCATCAGGAAAGGCCGAGAATATCTCACGTCGCTTCTGTCGTGAGAGTCCAAAAGTAACCGCACCACGGGAGACGTCGACCCAATCGGCTTTGCGAAAGACCTCTGCAAGGTTCTGTGGATCGCGATGGGACCGAGTTATTTTATGGTGGTTGCGAATGATCAAGATAATTTCTTGCGCCCAATCCAGCTTGTCGATTTCCTGAAGGAAGTCTTCTGCCAATTGCTCTGAGGGGGGCAAATAATCAAACGTCTTGGCCGTCCATATACCAAGATCATGAAATACCCCGGCCAAAACTATCTTTTCTAGATTCACAGCGTCCAGCGTACTGAGCGAGCAACAAAAGTTGATGACTCGGTACACATGATTTCGGTATCCGGTGAAGTCATTGCCGAGGTTTCCGGCATAGCGCTGAAGCAGTTCGTCCAGCAGCTCAATTTTGGTGAGCACTGTTCCATCCTCCTTGTTTGGAGGGGGCTACTTTATAGGCTTGGATGCCTTGCATAAAGGCGCCCAGTGGAGAATGCGAAATTGCACTCCACTGGAACACCCGTTTGCATCGACCTGACCAGTCATTTGCATTCGTTCTGACTACCGATTGCATCGGATTCGAGCAGCATGCTTTGCAACCATGTACGGCAGAGAACGGTCCAGAGTGTGTAAAAACGCTCATAACCTGATCGTCTTGAGCCATTGACGTTCGTTGGCTGAGCGATCGCACGGTCAATGCTTCGAGTCGCACCGGTCGCGACCTGGAACACGTAACGTTGTTTTTACAGCCTCTGGAATGGGCCAAAACCAGCCTTTTTTATGCCGACAGCGCCTTCATTAAACCGTTAGCACCAATGATTTTCATGACCCGTTTCAAGTTGTAGGCGAGCACATTCAAGCTCATCTCCGCGCTCACCCCAGCCAGCTTTCGTGTCAGGAAGTGCGTTGCACCCATCCATTGTTTGAGCGTCCCGAAGGGATGCTCAACAGTCCGTTTTCGGACGCGCATCATCTCCGGTGCTTTGCTCAGCCTAAGCTGCATTTCCTCCAATACAGCTTCATGCTCCCAGCGTCGAATTCGTCGTTCCGTGCTCGGGGTGCACTGCGATTTCAACGCGCAGCCCCGGCATTTCGAACTCCAGTAACGATGCAAATTCAGGCCTTTTTCAACGTAGGAGTAGTGCCAGACCAGCGCCTCGCCAGCCGGGCAAATGTATTCGTTTTTTGCCGCGTCATATATGAAGGCATCGTTATTGAAACGCCCGTCAGCCTTGGCTCCAGAGGTCATCGGTTTGGGCACATAGGCGGTGATACCGGCATCGTGACAAGCGAGGATTTGTTCGCTTTTGAAGTAACCTCGGTCCGCCACTACCGACAACGTTTCTGACGCCATCGCCTCGCGGGCTTGCTTAGCCATCGAGCTGAGTTGATCGCGGTCGGAACCAACGTTGGTCACCTCATGCGCAACGATCAAATGGTGCTGCGTGTCGACCGCTGTCTGCACGTTATAGCCAACAATTCCCGTGCCGCGCGTCATCATGGATCGGCTGTCTGGATCGGTCAGTGAGACCTGTTTATCCGGTGATTCATTGAGCTGGATTTCGATCGCCTGAAGCTCCTTCATTTGAGTTTTGAGCTTGGCGATTTTCTCTTCCAGCCGCACGGCACTGGGCTCGGAAGATGGAGGTTCTTGCCGATCAGCAGCATCGAGTGCTGCCAGGTAACGATTGATACTCGATTCAATTTCTTCCATGCGCCGTTTCAGTTTGGCGCTGGTGAAATTGCGGTCGCGGTTGTTGACGGCTTTGAACTTACTGCCATCGATCGCGACCAGATTTTCTCCGAATAATCCCAACTGCTGACACAGCACAACGAACTGGCGACAGACGCCTCGAATGGCCTTGCTGTTGTCCTTTCGGAAGTTGGCGATGGTCTTGAAATCCGGCATCAAACGTCCGGTCAACCACATCAGTTCGACGTTACGTTGGGCTTCTCGCTCCAGGCGTCGGCTCGACTGGATGCGGTTGAGATAACCGTAGATGTAGATCTTCAACAAGACCGAGGGATGGTAAGCAGGTCGGCCAGTGTCGGCTGGAATGGCACCTTCAAAACCCAGATTGACCAGGTCGAGTTCGTCGACAAAGACATCGACTACGCGTACCGGATTGGTATCGCTGACGTAGTCGTCGAGGCTCTCGGGAAGTAAGGTGCCTTGGCCTCGATGTTCACCTTGGATAAAGCGCTTCATGGGCGATCCTTGCGATGAAATCCTCAGAAATCATAGCAAGGGTTCGCGGAGGCGTTTTTACACACTCTGGG
>NZ_JBFTML010000085.1:0-23325 GCF_056396925.1 Pseudomonas sp. 05N433
ATAGTTGCCGGCCCTGTGGATTTTTACCACAAAGAGACTTTCGCCAATTGGGTATTAGGCAAGTTCCTTGATACCTACTCATTTCAATTTGCGATTGTGAACAGTATGGAATCCCATATAGTACTCAAACCCTTGGCTGATCGCTATATTCCGACAATCAGCTTGATCCACGAGTTCGCTGTATATATTCGCCCCCGCACGCGAATCCAAAATGCATTGCTATGGGCAAGTCAAACCGTTTTCTCTGCCGACATTACACTCGACAGTGCAACACAGATACTGCCAGAACTGACTTCGTGTCAACTTCCTGTGTTGGCGCAAGGCAAAAGCATTATCCCTGGCGAGGTACATGGTCCAGCTCATATCGAAGCAGAGAAGGCGATGCTGCAAAAAATTATGCGCCCTGGCGGACCTGAAGATGACACGATCGTTATATTAGGTGCCGGCTGGGTACAAATCCGCAAAGGTGTAGACTTGTTTATTGAGTGCGCGACCCGCGTAATCAATTCACCTATAGGTCATAAGTGCCGTTTTGTCTGGATCGGTAATAATTACAATCCAGAGAAAGATAATCATTACTCTGTTTACCTTCAAGATCAGATCCAGCGCGCCGGAATCTCGGAGCAATTCAAGATTATTTCCGAAACAGCCGCCATTGAGCATGTCTACGCCCTGAGCGACATGATGCTGTTGACCTCCCGTTTGGACCCATTGCCCAACGTTGCCATTGACGCAATGGTCCTGGGCCTGCCGGTTCTATGTTTCGACAAGACAACGGGTATTGCAGAAATTCTTAAGCGCAACGGCCTCCAGGAAGAGTGCGTCGCGCCTTAYCTAGACCCCCACAGCATGGCCAACAAACTCGTTCGACTGGCCTCGTCGCAAGAAGCTCGGGACAAGGTCGGAGAGCAGGTCCGATCTCTGGCTGCACGCGAATTCAATATGTCTCGTTATGTCGAACAATTACTCGCCCTTACAGAGGGTAATGCAGCCCTGTCCCGTCAGGAGCAGGTTGACGCAGCCACGATACAACAGGCCGAGGTTGTTGATTTAGACTACTACCCACCGGCAGGTGTCCAGCTATCAGGGGCTACTGAAGCTATTCGCCGATACGTACGCTCGTGGACGCGCGGCGTGTTGCGACGCAAGTTATTCCCGGGCTTTGATCCCCTCGTTTACCAGGATATGAATGCCTCGGCGGTCGGAGCTCAGGATCCATTGGCGCACTTTCTGAGTGCCGGCCGCCCCGAGGGGCCATGGAACTCGCAGAACCTTTCCTGGAAAGATCACTCTTCCACATCCACCGATAGAAAATCGCTGATATTTATCAGCCTGCGCTCTGCCGACTCTATCGAGCAAATCGTCAAGCTTCTCGTGAAAAAGTCAGCCCAGATTGATGTTGTCATTCTTGTTCCGGACGAACTGGCCGCTCTTACCATCAAGCAATGTCTTCAGAAAGAGCGATATTCAGTACTGAGCATACTGGTGAGTGAAGATCAGCCATTACTTGCGATCCTCAAACACCTGGCGAGCGTTCCTTACCTGGATTACCCAGCGATCGCGCATATCAACCTGAGCACCGACCCGATCGACATCGATTTCAGCGACTGGGAAACCTATCAGCAGTACCTGATCGAAAACATGATAGGCGGCAAGTACGATGCATTGGGAGTCATCGCGAGTCACCTGAGCAGCGATTCATCCGATACCGCTTTGGGGCTGGTTTTCCCGGAAGACCCTAACATTCATGACGCTACCGCAGACTCGGTCATCATCTCAAGCCTTTGTCAGTCTCTTGGATTCGACGCGCCCGCCTCACACCACCTTCCGTACCCAGTGAATGGATCATTCTGGGGAGCACCAACAATTTTGAGCAGGTTGCTCGCCGATGCTGACTGTTGGAAGTCGACGTTAAAGAGCCTAAAGCTTACTGCCGCGGAGCAGGAACGGATCCTTGCCCGTCTGTTGGCTGAAGCCTGCCGCAACCATGGCAAACACATCGTCACCACCGTAGTTCCGGGCATTACCTATTAACACACGTGCAGGGAACCGCTAAAAACAAAGTAAACGCTCCATAAATCCCACCTTCCAAGAAGCAGGGTTTATGGAGCGGCTGCTCTCCGAGGAGCGGGCACTGGGAAGGCTGAACCGCCCCGGACTTCCTTGATCCCCCCAAGCTCGTTGCGTAATACTTTTCAAGTTCTACCGATGACATCTGATTGTTGTGCACTTACTGGCAATGTTTAACTTGCTTATGGCGGTGTTTAGGGCAGGAACAAAAGCGCAGAAAACTACCCACCACTCAGGAGAATCTGCAGCAACTGCCGCTGAGTGACGGGCGCACTTTTCTCCAGGCAAAAAAAACCCGCCGGAGCGGGCTTTGGGGAATTATTTGATCAGGTTAACGCGGTTGAACTTCGACTTTCTTGCTTGCGGCCCAGCTTAGAAAACATATTCTTTAGTTGGGCTTGAGCTGGCAACTCAACAAATCGCCAGATGCCATATGCAAATACAAAGGTAGCAACCACAAGCAAAGGAAATATCGCATCCTTTGGCAGAGACTCAAACATATTTTTGTGCGACATGTAGAACCTGAAAACAATCTGGTGAATCAGATACATAGCAAAGCTTATTTCACCAAGAACCACAAACAATCGTTGCTTTAGAATTTTTGATATCAAGCCTCTGTTTATGGCAAAACACACCACCACCAAACCAAAAAACAGGCTTATAGCAAAGTGCGTCCAGAACTCACCTGACGCATTATTCCCAGGTCCAACGAGCGAATATGAAGCCGCTACAATGCCCTGCGTCAAAAACACAACACTAGCTACGCACAAAACCTCAAGGGCGGTGCACAGAGCAAATCCGAACCCCCTCCACCCTTTAATGTAGTCAAACACCTTAAATAGCAGCATCCCCATGAAAAACTCTTGAACCCTGAATAGCGGACTAATATATGCCAGACCGTACCCTGAAAATTCTGTCCATTTATCCGGAGAATAATAGTCACGACCGCTCAAATCAAAAATAAAAGCAGACACCCCACCCAGCAAAAGCAAAACCGCTAGTTTGAAGTACCAATTTTTATTCAGACCTGACAACAGGAACGGAAATACCGCATAGAAAAATAGCTCCGCAGAGATACTCCAAGAGACCATATTGAATGAAAAATAGTACGCAGGAACAGGAACAGTAGATTGAAGAAGAAACACATTAAGCAATGCAACAAGCCAGCCATCCTTGGCACCAAACACCCACACATATGAAGGAAGAAAGGCTACAACCAAGAGCAATGTAAAAATATGCGAAGGCCATACTTTTGAAAACCTAGAAGTATAAAACCTATAAAGACCGACAGACTCCATTCTCCCAGAATATACATAACTAAGTATAAACCCTGATAACACGAAGAAAAAACTGACACCAAAAACAAGCGGCACCCCACTCATGAATTCGCTAGAAAAAACTGAGCCCCTTGCGTGATGCAATAAGATTGCGAAGGCTGCAAAAAAACGGAGCGAAGTCAGACTGTCAATCATGCCCTTATTGTCCATGAAGGCTAATATCCTGGCGATAGCTTATGGGGGCCGGAATGATACCTTAGCTTCACTTGCTCCGTAAGGGTTTAAAGGTATTCAGGGAGCGCACACAAACGCCGGCTCGCTCCGGCGCCTTGTTTGGCGCGGGTCGAGCAAACCATCCATCCGCAGCCGCTGACGCAACTGCGGAGAAGCACGTAGATATTACACAGATCTCAGCTTGCGAATTACCTTGCCTGCAAAACCACGCAACCCGCCTGATGCTACAGGCTGGACGGTAAAAGGTTCAGATTCAGATGCAGATGCAGATGCAGGTGCAGGTGCAGGTGCAGGTGCAGGTGCAGGTGCACCTGCGGTAGGGCTGAAAAAATCCTCCTTACCGGTGAGCGAGATGAAATCAAGATAATTGAAGCCGTGAATCGATTCGATATGCTCCTGCTCTTTGGGGCAGGTCATTAACTGGTACAGCAACTCGATACCAAACAGTCGAGTACCAGGGCAATTACCTGTGTTGATGGCAACCATTGCAAGCAGGTACTTACTGTTAGCCCCTTGAGCCGTCACCCATTGCTCAGACTCCGGAAAGGCCTCAAGAATATCGGCGAGTGGCAAGTCGACATAATGCTGCTTCTGCAGGTGCCACTCCAGCTTCAACCGGGTTCGTCTGTCCGGCCGATCACCACTGGCATTGGACTGATCGGAGAAAATCCGATGCAAGGTCAATTTTTCCTGAACCACATGGATGTCGCTTACCTTCAATAGGCGCGTCCACAGTTCCGCATCATCGATCTGGGCATGTGCACACTTATACAAACCGCTCTGCTCGTAAGCGCTTCGTCTGACCAATGCACTAGGATGGCACAGACGATTTTCATTGAAGAAGAGACCCCGCAGCCAGGCTGCTCGGGATTTATTTGGCTGATTGAACCAATCGATCGTTAACGGGCGGTTGTTTTCATCAATACATTGCACATGGGAAAACACTGCGCCTATTTGCGGACTCGCCTCAAGTATAGCGACCTGCTTCTCCAGTTTATCCAGCGCCCAGGCATCGTCCGAGTGATGGATGGCAATGTACTCGCCAGTTGACTGGGTATCGATAGCACGGTTGATGTTGTAAATATAACGACGCGTCCGATCATTCCGAATCTTGATGATTCTTGGGTCATTGTAGGTCTGGATCAGCTCCCAAGAAGCATCTGTCGATACATCATCAACGATGATCAGCTCCCAATCACTGAAGGACTGATTGACAACAGTATCGATCGCCTGCCTGATGTATTTATCATGATTGAAAGATGTAAGCACAATCGACACTTTTGCCACTTTACTCTCCTTTGCGCTACTTCATGAACCGCACAATTCTGCGCAAGTACTAATTCCGCTTTCAAAAAACTATACACTGAATCCCCCCGGATTTTCCAGACGCTCCCAGGCTCATCACGTAATGCTTTTCGAACTCTACCGATACCAACAGATTATTGAAATCATGAAGGCGTTGCGGGTTACAGATCATCTCGATGCGATCGAACAGATCTGCTGCGAGGGAGCGATCCAAGGCCCCCACCCGCCATCACTACCCCCCCTGATTGTCATACCCCTTAGCGATGCTCCATCGGTTAGAACGTGAGCCCGCAGAACCACTGCGAGTAGCGGGTCCAAGCACTGAAAGCGCAACTCCGTGGTGTGGACAAGGAGTGAGATGGGCGCAGTGCAATAATAGAGTGCTGGTCGATCTCGAGAATAAAAGGAAAAGACAGATCCATGTCGAAGAATGTTCATATGCCTGACACTCGGACTGAACGGGTGTTCGGGCTGGATGTCTTGTGCGCGATCGCTGTACTGTCCGTGCTTGTCGGACACTCGCTCACCCATGGCACGTCGCCGGGCAGGCTGCTCGCCTACATTGCCCCCAAGCAGTCACCGGCGTCGAGATTTTCTATGTATTGAGCGGTTTCCTGATTGGCCATATCTTGTTACGTTCGGGGTCGCCGATCTCAAGCAAATCTGGTCGTCCTTCCTGTTCATGCTGAATTTTGCATGGCCGACGCTCCCTTTTTTTCTCGTGGAGCCTCGCGGTCGAGGAATGGTTTTATCTCCTGCTGCCAGTCACATTCGTGGTGCTGCGCACGCTGCTGAAGACCGACTGTCGCGCGATAGTTCGTCTGTGTGCCGCTTGCCTGCCGGAACGCGTTCGGACTCCACTTGTCCGACTGGGCAGGGTTCGATATATAGCGCGGCCCTTCGTCGTGCGCCGCCTCCATTCGCTGTTCATTGGCGTGCTGTGTGCTTATGTCCGGCTGAATCATCCGTCGGCATTCACGCGAACGGCTCGATATTAGCCTGTCGCATTTGTGACCTTCCTCATCCTGAGCGGCTTGCTGTCGGTCAATTCTGCAGTTATCTCCGGATATTCAGTCGCGCGTGCTGTCTATTTCCCTCAGCTGTCGCTCAGTATTGCGTGCCCGCGCCATTCTCTACTACGCGTTCGCGAACCTGACCTACGTATTTGTCAAGCGGCCTTACATGYGGTTGCGCGACGTAAAGCTTGGGCACACCGACGTGCGCAGTGGCAACGTCGCGATATCAGAGGCGGTGGAGTTGCGGACGACAAAAGTCGCCAAGCGTCGGCCGGTGTGGGGCAACCGGGCTGAGTTCGCTCATAAAAGACTTCTTACCCTGCAGCGAGGTTCGCAGCCAGCCGAGACACCCTTGCCCCTGGCTAACACGCCCCCTGCCCGGCCTGAAGAGGTCTTTCACCTCCAAGTCACCAATGAGGCCACCACAGCCAGGCTGGTTGCGCTAACGCGCAACACGCTATGCTTGGCGCACAAATAAAAAAGCCGGTCAATGACYGGCCTCTGGCACTCGCGCCCACGAATCAGTTCACCTCAAGCTTGTCGCGATTCTTGCCCAGAATCACCTTGCCAATGGCCTTGACCTCCAACAACTCATCTACCGACGCAAATGGCCCATTACTCTCGCGATACGCAACAATTGCCCTGGCCTTGGCCTCGCCGACTCCTGAGAGTTCACGCTGCAAGGTAGTCGCGCCCGCCCCGCTCAGATCAACTTTTACAGACTCCACCGAGGGTGTAGTTTGCACCATCGGCGCGGTAACGTTATCAGGGTTGACCACAGGTGCAGCAATGGCTGCAATAGAAGCACTGGTCATGGGACAATTCTGTCAAAAATGTGTCCGTTACAGAGTTGTAACAATCAAGGTTCGAGGCGACGCTGCTGGTAAATCAAGTCGACGATTTCACCGTCCGGGGCGTAACCACTGACAGTGTCACGCAGAAGTTGGCGAACCCGCGAATAATCATCCCGCTCAACGGCAGACAGCAACTCCGTCAAGTTGCGCTTGAGCACTTCCCAAGGCAAATGGTCCTCTTTGGCACTCATGATCATCGGGTGCCGGGTAGCGGACACGTTGTCGCCGATCAGCAACTCTTCGTAAAGTTTTTCCCCAGGACGCAGTCCAGTGAATTCGATGGCAATATCGCCTTGCGGATTTTTCTCCGAGCGAATGCTCAAGCCAGACAGGTGAATCATCTTCTCCGCCAGCTCAATGATCTTGACCGGCTCGCCCATGTCCAGCACAAACACGTCCCCCCCCTGCCCCATTGAGCCGGCCTGTATTACCAGTTGTGCCGCCTCGGGAATGGTCATGAAGTAACGGGTAATCTTCGGATGGGTAACCGTCAAGGGCCCGCCTGATTTGATTTGGCTGTGAAAGCGCGGAATTACCGAGCCAGACGAGCCCAACACATTACCGAACCGCACCATGGTGAAACGGGTCTTGTTGACCCGGGACACATTGGACTTGTCCCCGAACAACACCGGTGCCAACTCACGACTGAGGGCCTGCAAGGTCAACTCGGCCAGCCGTTTGGTGCTACCCATGACATTGGTCGGGCGTACAGCCTTATCAGTCGAGATCAGCACAAAGTTTGCAACACCTGCCTCCAATGCAGCCTGAGCGGTATTGAGCGTCCCGATCACATTGTTCAGCACACCTTCGGCAATGTTGTGCTCAACCATCGGCACGTGCTTATAGGCCGCCGCGTGATAAACCGTGTCCACATTCCAGGTCTTCATCACATCCAGAAGTTTATGGGGATGACGAATCGACCCCAGTATCGGCAACAACCGGACAGACAACGACTCACGAGCAATACGATGCTCGAGCTCTGACAAAATGCTGTAGAGATTGAATTCGCTATGATCGAACAACAACAGCGTGGTTGGCCCCAGGGAGAAAATCTGACGACAGAGTTCGGAACCGATCGAACCGCCCGCCCCCGTCACCAAAACCGTCTTGCCCTTGACGCATCGAGCCAACAAATCAGGCTGCGCCGGCACCGAATCCCGCCCCAACAGGTCAGCAATGTCRACTTCCTGAATGTCGTCCACCTTGACCCGACCACTGGCCAGATCAGTGAAATTCGGAACACTGCGCACATGGAGCGGGAAGTCCTCCAGAAAATTGAGAATCTCCCTACGCCGCGCACGAGTCGAAGACGGCAACGCCAGAAGGATTTCCTGAGCACCAGTCACGTCGATCATCTGCTGAATATGCTTGGGCTTAAAGACCTGCAACCCAGCAATCGAACGATCCGCGATAGAGGAGTCGTCATCGATAAACGCCACAGGACGCATCACGCGCCCCATGCGCAACGCTGCAACCAACTGGTTGCCCGCGACGCCAGCACCGTAAATGGCGACCTTGGTCAAACCATCGTCTCGATTGACAAACGGTACATGCTGCGCAGCGGTGAACCAATCGCCCATGAAATACTGACGCATGCACAGACGCAGGCCGCCAATGATTACCAGGCTTAGCCACCAATAATTGAAGATGATGGAGCGCGGCACCACGACTTCGTGATTGCTGTACCAGTAGACGACCACGGCGAGGATCAGCGAGGACAGACTGACTGCCTTGACGATGGCAATCAGCGCGTCATTGCCGAAGTAGCGCATGACGGCGCGGTACATGCCAAAGCGCACGAAAAGGGGAATGGCAATAATCGACGCACTGACGAACAGCCAGAAATGCGACTTTAGCGGATTGTACATGTCGTCGATGCCGAGGCGGACGATAAAGGCCAGCCACAAAGCGACCCACACCAAAACCACATCGGTGGCGACCTGTATCAGTCTTTTTTGCCTACGAGGCAAACCCAGCAAAACTCTCCGTACTTTATCCATTCAAACTTTCGAGCACGCAGCCCCCCCCCTTTTTACGCGGTCGTTGATCAGCATTGTAACCTCAATGAGTTATTTATGATCGCTAGCACACCTAGCCCGCTCGACACAAGCGCTTATTTTTTAACGAATAGCCCAAGCTTGGCATGATAGCGAGCGCGCGCCATACGAAATAGCTGCAGACTTTATGCTCCCTCCTTGCAACAGAGGGAGGCACTCTACGTGGAGCACATCCCGCGATCGCAAAAAACTGGAAACCAGACGGGATGGAAAAAGTGACACTCCCCCCTCCTACAAGATTACAATCATTGACTGTTTTGACAACCCGGTGTTTCGAATGCTAAACAACTCAATTACCGCCGCCATGGCAGATATAGCGACAGCTGTAAAGCGCTATTCTCTGGTAGGCATGCTCGGATGGCAGGATGTACGTCAACGGTATAGGCGCTCTGCTGTCGGACCGTTTTGGCTAACCATCAGCATGGGCGTTATGATTGGTACCATTGGCCTCGTATTTGGCCAAATATTTAACTCCCCCATGAAAGACTTTCTGCCATTTCTTGCAGCAGGTATGATTCTCTGGAGTTTTATTTCTACCTGCGTGTTAGAGGGCTGCACCAGCCTCATCGCCGCAGAAAGTATTATCAAACAACTCCCCATCCCATTATTCGTGCATATTCTACGCACAATATGGCGCAATACTTTGATCCTCGCGCACAACATCGTCATTTTCCCGCTTGTACTGCTGGCTGTTCAGAAGCCACTGGGTCTTGGAGCACTGTTGAGTGTCCCGGGCTTTGCACTGCTTGTTCTCAATCTGGCATGGATCTGCTTGATATTGAGCCTTTTATGCGCTCGATATCGCGATCTCCCGCAGATCATTGCGAGCGCCTTGCAAATTGCCTTTTACTTGACGCCAATCATGTGGCTTCCAAGCCTGCTACCAGGACGAGCCGGCACTTATTTACTGGATTTGAACCCCATCTATCACCTCATACAAATCGTCAGGGCCCCCTTGCTCGGACAGGATGTGAGCACTGTTAGCTGGTGCGTGGCCGGGGGCATGGCTCTGTTTGGCTGGTGCATAGCGATCATCATCTATGGCCTCTATAAACGTCGCATTGCTTATTGGCTCTAAGAAGAAAACTATTATGGCTTGTATTGAATTTCATAACGCATGCGTTGATTTCCCTATCTACAACGCAAGTTCTCGCTCTCTGAAAAAGCAACTGATTCAAGTCGCTACAGGCGGCAAACTCAGTGCCAACGACCAAGGTCGAGTGATCGTCAGAGCACTGGAGGACCTTACTTTTTCCCTCAATGACGGAGACCGGGTTGGATTGCTCGGTCATAACGGCGCTGGCAAAAGCACATTACTCAGACTGCTGAGCGGTGTATACGCCCCCTCCGCTGGCACCGCCAGTATCAGCGGCGAAGTCGCTTCCCTCATTGATATTTCATTAGGGATAGACCCGGAGGCATCCGGCAGGGAAAACATCTTCATGCGCGGCATCCTGCTTGGGATGACAAAAAGCGATATTGCAGAAAAACTCGACGAAATCATTGAGTTTTCAGAACTGGGTGACTTCATTGACCTGCCGGTACGCACGTACTCTTCCGGCATGCACTTGCGCCTGGCCTTTGCGGTATCGACGACCATCAGACCTGAAATATTGATCATGGACGAATGGCTGTCCGTAGGGGACGAAGGCTTCAAGCACAAAGCAGAAGCCCGGATGAACGAACTGGTCCAAGCCACCAGCATTTTGGTGATAGCCAGCCACTCCCGTGACCTGGTGCTGCATACATGCAATCGGGTCATTTGGCTGGAGCACGGCAAAATAAAAATGGACTCGGACCCCGAAACAGTTACCCGAGCTTATTTTGGCCACTAATATTTTCGTTCGCGCCTGCAACCCTCAATAAGCTAATAAACCGGTGAACTCATAAAAAACCACTTTATCAAGTTAGGATGAACATTGGTTTTTTATGAAAGTAGCCGCTTAGCCATTGCAGCGTAGAAGCCAAAGCAACAACGCCTCTTGCCAGCTACACCTCATGATGTAACCCGACGCAACAGCCGAAAATGTTTATCTGCATCCAATCCCCCCAAAAAAACTATCGATAGCCTCGCAACTCCGATTGAACGGGTCATTATGGTGACGTTATTCACCTATCTGCGCTGACGTGCTCGCCAACAAATTCGGCGACCGTGTGAAAATCCCCCCAGCGCGGAGAGAGACGACGCCACCGCTGGGCAACTTCCCCCACAGCTATGGGCCAAGGCTAGCCAAAACAAATAAACATGCCTATCATCCCTCGCTTATAGATCAAACTATAAATATTCAAGGCCTGACATGTCAGCAAAATTGGAATCCGGAAACAATAGACTATTCCCTCTTGAAGCCTATAGGGGAATAGCTGCATTTATTGTGCTTGTTCACCATTTTTTTTTAGGGTTTTCCCCATATACAACTGGATTATTAGGGGACGCACGAAACAAAGACAGTTTAATAGGGCAGCCATATTTTGCTCTTTTTAACGGCACAGCAGCTGTCGGTTTTTTCTTCACCCTTTCCGGGTTTGTTTTATGCTGGTCCTATTTTAATCATGAAAACCCACAAAAACTGCTTCTGGCATTTCTTAAAAGATTTCCTAGACTGGCCGCCACAGTAACGATTACCACTGTCGCAAGCTACTGCTTATTCAAGCTTGGTTTTTACTATTTCCACGACGCTTCACAACTTAGCTTGAGCCCATGGCTTGCGACATTTGCTTACGGATGGACGCCAGGGTTTGAACCGAGCTTCTGGGGAGCTCTAACACAAGGAATGACAACTTTTTTCACAGGAGTAGCTAGCTACAATACAAACCTTTGGACTATGAAACCCGAATTTTACGGCAGCATGATTGTCTTTATGCTTGCATGCTTTATTTCAGTAATACTCGAATACCGCTACCTTACTTATGCCTTCATAATCATTTCAATATCAGCACTGTTCTATAACGACTTCATATTCCCCTTTGTTGCCGGTACATTTCTTTCTGTTTATCTGACCAAAAACAAAAATGAAATCCCCTTCCTCGCTTCCATAGCATTAATTATTTTCGGGCTATACTTGCTCGGATACATGATCCCGGAAAAATCATACGCTTGGGCTTCAGTCATCCCAGATATTATGAAAGCTCACACCCAAACCTTGCTCCACACACTTGGTTCTGCCTGCATAATATTCGCAACCATGAGCAATCAAAAAGTGTTTAAAAACCTGAACGGAAAATTTTTAAGAGGCATTGGAAAAATCAGTTTTCCACTCTATCTTGTCCACACCCTTGTGATCTGCTCGCTATCAAGCTACGTATATATCAAACTTGCAAATCATGGAATCAGCAACACACAAAGCTTAATTATCGTATTTATTGTCACCGCTACCACTTCAATAGCACTAGCAGTACCACTCTCTCGCTTTGACGACTGGTGGGTTAAGCAGGTCAATTCAATCACACGAAAACTATTGAAAGAAAAACAATTAGTCCATCGACTCGACCCACAAGATGCACCTGCCGACCACCGATAAATCAGCTACAGGTGCGTAAATGGCCTTTCACGGATGAAAGGAAATACAGAAACAAGAACGCCGACTTGATTGATGATGTTCGCGGATGCAAACATATTCAACAAATCGGCGTTCTTATATGTAATATTCTAGAAGGGCATTTCTTTCGTCACAACCCGGCCGGATGGCAACCCTTTACAGATCGATTTGACGCCTTATGCCCCCCGCTTTTGAAGCCTTCCCAGAGATCGTAACCACCCCATAAGCTCACCTTCCAAGAAGCGGGCTTATGCAGTGTTTACATCGTTAAATCAACGTGCTTATTCCGGATTATCCAATAACCAAGCAGCAAAGCGCTCCAACCCCTCATCGAAACTCACGAAAGGGGCCCACCCCAAAGACTGTTTGGCGCGCTCGATATCCAGGACACTGACAGGCACATCAAATCCTCGACCCGACAAGTACTCACGACTGGCATTTCGCCCCGTGACCCTCTCGATCGCATCAAGAACCTCATTGAGACTATGTYCGCGCCCTGAACCGATATTGAACACATGCTCTTCACCGGATTGCGCTGACGATGCCAACAACGCTCTCACCACATCAGAGACATGAATGTAGTCACGTACAACCGTGCCATCGCCCCAAATCTCAACCGTCTCGCCACGCAGGACTTTGCCAAGGAATACGGCTACCGCGCCTTGGCTAGCATAGGTGCGCTGCCCCTCACCAAAGGGGTTTGCAAGACGTAGAACAGTATAATCAAGGCCGTATAAGCGATGGAAAAGCGCCAAATACTTCTCGATCGCCAACTTGGCAATTCCATAGGAACAAGCCGGGTCAGTAGCATGGGTTTCTGGAATAGGTACTTGCGTAGGGTCTCCATACACCGTGCCGCCGGAGGAGATAAAAACAATCTTCCTCAGCCCGGACTTCACCGCGAGGTTTAGCAGGCGGATGGTCGCAACGACATTGCTCTCCACATCGAAGACGGGATCCGCATTTGAAGACTTGGGGAGGGTCGTAGACACCAGGTGATAGCAAACATCGCAACCTTCCAATGCCTTGGCGACTTCGGCCTCGCTGGTGAAGTCTCCTTCGCAAAGCTCGAAATTAGGATGATTGAAGTGGGATTCACCCAACGGCGCCACATTGGGACGATCGAAACAGCGCACAAAATGGCCCTGATCGAGCAATGCGTCTATCAAGTGGGTGCCTATGAAACCACGCCCCCCCAAAACCAGGGACCGCTTAACGGGATTAGGGGAAGTGTTCTCGGAATTATTCAACGTTGCCCTCCAGCGCTTGATATGGTTGAAACTGCCGCCTTGTGCAGCAGCAGACAAGGCGGGCGTGACCTGCCCCATCCTTGGCAACCATTGCAACGACCTACACTTTATTGTTTAACGGAACACACTGTGACGGCTAATGATACGTCAAGAGAGGCGGCTTACCAAATTGCCGGAGACGCCCGTCTTGCTCTCAGCGCAGGCCTGGTAATCAGCCGGACCTGCCCTGTGAGCCCTCCCCTTAACGCTAGCTGTCCTGCTTACAGCAACTCCGGCTACAGGTCTTGGACAGTCAGGCCAGCGGCTTCGGCCTTCGCCGGCTCCGCCCTGCGCTGCTGAATGTCACGCTCGAACAAACGAAGATATTGAGAGGCAACGGCGTCAATTCGATATCGACTGGAAACGTCTTTCACCAGGCCGACGGCTTCCTTGTATTTCCGTTCATCTGTCGCGAACTCTGCAATCACGCGGGCCGCACTCTCGATTGGGACGACCCAATCTTCCAACCCGATAATCTCCCCGGCAACGCCGCTCTCTATCGTCAACATGTTTTTGATGTCGCCTACGTCTGTGGCAATGTATGGCTTGCCGGCGAACAGACAATCGACAATGGTCAGAGGGAAACTCTCTGACCTGAAGGTCGATAACATGATGCCCATGTCCGCGGCAGCATAATGGCCTACGGAGTTATCACTAAAGCCAGCCAGGTAAACGAAGTCCGGCGCACCTGCTTGACAGTATTCATCGTACACCAGGCCATTACCGACCAATATAATACGGATGTCCCGACCGGAAAGTGATCGCGCAAGTTCTACCGCCTGGATAGCTTCGCCCCAGCCTTTATCGGGAATTGCCCGACTGACACAACACAATACAAAAGCATCTTCCGGTATACCCATCTGCACGCGCGAGATTGGAACGATTTCCGGCGGCTGCAACCCGTTAGGAACCTTGACGAAACGGGGAGAAGACTTGTCGTACAGTGAGATGTCCGAGAAAGGAACAAGATTTTTCTCAGCGGTGTAGACCCATGTACTGACACCTTTGTCAGCAATGCGCAACTGTTCATCAGTCACTCCATTGCCATGTTCAATCATCCCGTGCAGAGCAGCCACATGGGCGCCAAGCTCGGAAAAAACATCCGGGACATCGACCGGATACTTCTGAACGTACCACTGGTGGCTATTAAGTGCTTCAATTCCGAAATCATGAATGATCTCTTTCACTGATTCGATATTCGACGTCTCGATCACCGGCACGTCGTTTCTCAGCATCTTGCGAACACCATCTTCGCGTTTTGGTATCCCGGCGCTAAACAAGGAGACGGAAATACCTTGGCGTTTAAACTCGTTTGCCAGTCGAATCGGGAGAATTTCGGCACCGCCCGGATAGAAGCCGATGGTGGAAACCATCACGTTCGGCAGTCGGTCAGCCCTTGCACGAACAATCGAATCATGGTCGTACCAACGTAGAAACTCTTCTGCGGAGCCCCCGACATAGTGGTCATACAGCTTCTTGCTGGATTCCTCACAAGCCTCAAGCACCGACATCGGAACATTGTAGAGGGACTGGACCGTTTTGTTCGCCACCCCGAGCTCGCGATAAAAGACCTCTTTGCGATAAGTGGTGTTGGCAGTACTTGCATAATGTCGACGGAAATAGTTTGTACCCTCAGTGGAGTAAGCAATCTTTCCRCCACGCATGATGTGCAAATAGAAGACCCAGTCACCGGCAACCTTCATTGATAACCACGACTGATCATCCAACAGTGGCATATCAACGGGACGCTTGAAAAGCACGCCACTGGCATTAGGTATTGTGTTTTTAATACCCAACGCCGAGCGCACTTCGTTATGCGCTGTGCTTACATAGGAACCCGCCCATTTATTCGCACACTCCAGATCACTTACATAGTTAAGGAACTGGTCCGGCATCACAACTTCGTCGGTCGTTACGAACTCACATTTCGAGTACGCAAGCATGACCGCTTCATCATCAAAACAACTARCAAGCGCCTCCAGGAAACGCTCATCACAGTAATCATCGCTTTCAGCGACCCATACCAGATCACCTTTGGCCGCCTTGATCCCCTTAGCCCACTGATGAAAAACGCCACCCGAATTCGTCTCATTGAACAACAAGCGCGTTATATCAGGGTACTTTTCCGCATAACCAGTTAACACCGAACGGCTATCATCAGTCGAACAGTCATCCATCAGGATAACTTCTATATTCTTGTAAGTCTGCCCATAAATACTATCCAGCCGACGAGCAAGGTAGCTCTCATGATTATAGTTTGGAACAATTACCGAAACTTTTGGCATAACGATACTGGAATCAATATCCAGCAAAGCGCGTGTTGTTTCGTTCAACCGACCAAAACCGGTGATACTGTCTGGCTCAAGGAAAAGTCCTTCCTGCCAATTGTTCCAGGCATTCACGAACAGTAGACGGCGATCCTCGGGGAGCGCCTTTCTCGCGCCCCTGATCGCCGCGTCAAGCCAACGTCCATAGTCACGAATGTGAAAGCGCGAATACACAAGAGGAGAATATTGCTTAAGCGCAGTTTCATCACGCCCCAATGAAATAGCGTGGAAAACCGGAGTAGTACGAAGATGTGTTTTCTGCGCTCGTACGATCCCTTGCGAAGCAACAAGGTTATACGGAACGGTATCTATTCCATTCTTGTTTTGCGGTGTAAATACGCCAGTTTCGCCCGGTACAGGATCTGCAGAAAGATCAAGCACGGCGTCACACAAACCATCCAGGTCCTGCGCCAACTCTTCCGAACCCGCAAAACCAAACTGAGCAATCAGGTACACGCCGTCACACAGTTCATTCAATCGCTCACGTAGCTTGCGAATTGAATCAACGATGTCTTCGTCGTACTCATTGAGCTTAACCACGATGACGGGACGCTCATCAACCCGCACACATCGCTTATCAGCTAGAACTGCAACAACAGGCGTAATCAAGTTGTTCGCCAGGCCTTCCAGATGCAAATCTATTTGAACGCAGAAATTAAAGTCGATTTCTGTGTGGGCAAGAAAAATGTCCAGAGGCTGTGGCGACGCTTGCACAACCGAATCCGCGCTCAGTTTAAAGCAAAAGCCAAAAAAGCCATGGCTCTTGGCACTGAGTACCTGCTGGGTGAGCACACGCCCATCCAACGGATCATACAACCCAAGCATCTTGTCAGGACGTGGTCGCTGCGAATTGCCTTTGGCAGCGAATCTGGCACTACGCAACGCCTCCCAGTCAGGCGATACATAGAACGCGAGCAACTTGATGTCGCTGTTAACCTCACCAAAACGGATGTCGTTTTCGTGATTAATGAGTGCATCCGGTACCGCTATTCTATGCTCCGCCGCGCCAGTGACAATGTAATGCCAAAGCGGGTTGAGACCAATGTGTTGAATGTCTTTGTAAAGTGCGAGATAGGCGCGCGTATCAAAGTCCATGGAAGGATTTTTACCTTCGCGCCAGCCCTGTTCACAGTAGTGCCTGAGCGGATCGACCGAGACCTCTGGCACATCGCTGTACATCGCAAGGTAGTACTTCTCGTCGAACAATCCTGACTTTTTGACGGCTTCGATCTGTGCCTCGAGCACAGCCTTGAGAACCGGTATCGGTGTATATTCACCATACGGATTGAAAACCGCATTGCGCCCGACGGGTCGACGCTTGACCGCCGTCATTTCGCAAATGCGAACTGGCAATCTGATTGGGCGACCTTCGAGCTGTCCGCATTGAATGTAGTGAAGCAGCGGATGAACCTGAGCCTCGGCAACATCAGGGTTGGCCAACAGATAATCCGAAGGACTGAAAGCGGCGCAAGGATTGCGATTTTCTATCCAGCCCTTGAGCATGTAGTGCTTGAGTGGATCAGTGCCTTTTGCACGCACTTCTGCATTATTGGCCAGGTAATAATCCGGATCAAACAACCCGCTTTCCTGAATCTCACGAAGAGTATTTTCGTTATAAAGCTCTCGACGACGCCTTAACGAGTCGACAACTTTACTCCATGTCAGCGTTCTGACGTTATGGACGGACTCTCGCACAAACCCTGAAACCATGCGCACAGACGACATTAAACGCCAGGAATGCGAAGAGAGTAATGCCTGGAGTTCCTGCTGCGTCTTGAGCAGATCAGCCTTCAGACTGACATTCTCTTTTTCGTAATCAACCAAAACGGCTTTGAGATCGACTAACTGCCTATTGAGCACACCCACAGATTGCTCAAGACTGGCGATATGCCGGTCACGTTTAACCAAAGAACCCATGAGCTCTTTTAACTGCGATTCACGCTCGAACAGAGTCGGGTTCAATGAGGCAATTCGCTGATTCAAATCCTCGATCTGTTGGGTCAAGTCCTGAATTTGAAGGGAGCGCGCACCTATTTGTTGACGACTTTCCCGAATCAGCCTGGCCGCGTCAAACGCAAGATCCAACTGCTCTACCGAAAACGCTTCTGTACGTTCTGGTACTTGCCTATCATATTCGAAGACATCAAAATCTTCGGCATACAACTCTTTAATCAAACTCGCACTTCGTTCCGTTATAAAAGCAGGAAGGAAGGGAATGACATTTTCACTTTGCGAAGGCTCTGCGAAAGGATCGGCGGCCTGCTCACCGAAGTGCTCCGATAATGCTTTATGGAGTTCAGAGGAGTTTTCAATTTTGACCAACAGGGAATAATTGATCAAATCCGGACGCAATAGCGTGGCTTGAGGCGCCCAAAAATCTTTTTCAGGTGAAGATGCGCTATTACTTGCGAGATACTCCAGAAACGCCTCAAAAGCCGAAGCAACATCCGCTACGCTTTTTACCGGCTGCTGTAATAACTCAAACTTTGGATACGATGCGACCTGCTCCGGATCTTGTAACAGTATTTTCGACTGCCATGCGGAGAAGATGCGCTTATAAGGATTTCGTACGGCGGCAAATCGAAAATATGTATCAGCAAGAAGCGGTTCCAAAAGGTCGTCTATTTCCAGCCCGCTGACATGGGGCGCAACCTTGTGAATCTCGTGAACAACTTGATCAGAATTGCTTCCCGCAGCCTCACCGACGCCGCGCAAGGCCTGCGAGCAACCTTCCAGTGACGCAAACCACCACTTCAGGGAAGTACTCGCAACTTTGGGGGTACTAACGTATAAAACCTTGTACTTCTCGGAACGGAAACTGTTCCACTTGAGATAGTCGAAGACTTTTTGTTTGTCCACTGATGACAAATCACTAATATTTAGCATATGCGTCAAAAAATCCTATGGGCATGCTGACTCTCAGCAACGCACTTCCAAACGAGTAAATTATCTGCACTAATACGAACACCCTGTAAGACGGCTACAACCATAGCCCTACATAAAAGGGTAACACTCGCAAATGACCACTCCCTGGTTCCACGACGACTTTACGTCGACGACGTTAGCCCCCTTGGGCCGAGTGAACCTCAAACGCGGTCACTGACCCGGAGCAAACAAGCGCGAAACCATCCAAAACTGATTTATAACATTTTTTGGTCTTAACATTCAAAATAGCTCAGAAATACCGGGTTCCTTACCTATGGTCTAGCTGCAGCCCCCAACAAAAAAGGTTCCCCCCTACCGCCAAGAGCGAAAAACACGTCAACCCCAGGCAGACACACGGCGGACTGAATCGTTGACGGGACAGAGGATGGGCACCGCTCGAAACCATCCCGGCCCAGACCTGCGCCCCCTCCCGAAACAGCCAGATTTGATTACTTTAAAGGGCTGCCGCCGTCCATCTGAAAAAAAGCCAGAATATTGAGGAGCAAAAAACCAATAAAGAGTCAACAAATCGTATACAAAACCAACCACTTCGACTAACGAGCCAGAGCTACATCAGTAGAAAAATACAAAAAAAGAGTCACTCACTCGGAATGACTCAATTCAAAAACTCGATACCACAAACCGCTAAAGCACGAATTCAGGTATAACTCTTACACGTTTTCAGCGCGTGATTCTTGGCAATATAATATGCGTCATGCAACTGCATATGCCGCTCTACCCGTACAGTGGGGTCACCTGGAGTTCTAAACAAAGACGTGGTTTTTGGCACATAAACAAACTTATTGCCATAACCATACCGCAACCAAAGATTCCAGTCTTCGAGACTGCTCATATCGGTTTGAAATCCGCCTCGTTGCAAGAAGAGATCCTTTTGAAAAAGGAGAGACTGGATAGCTATATAGTTGTGATCCAGCAGAACCTCATAGTCATATTCTTGCTTGAGAATCGGAGGTACCGCATGGCTAACCTCAAAATATTGCCCTTCCACGCCACTGGCAACAGTACCGACTTCCAGCGCCAATGAGTAGGCCGCTACCGCGTCAGCATTTTTCGCCAACGCACCAACAAGCACCTCGACATGATCCGCGAAAAGCAAATCATCATCATCGAGAAACATGCAATATTTTCCGGCAGCCTTTTCCAAACCATAATTACCGGTCACCGAACGACCGACTTTATCGAGGGAGTAGTAACTAACACTCATTCCCTCCGGAAATTCAAAATCAGACACAACCGAGCTCATCGTAGAACCGCCATCCTCAACGACTATCAACTCGATATTCGGGTACGTCTGATTACACACAGACATCATGGACTGTCTGAGAAACTCTCCTCGATTCTTGTAAGTTCGAGTAACCACAGTAACAAGAGGGTAATCAGCCAATGATTCGCCCACCTCCCAGAACGCCCCATCCCTGATCATTTCATAATCAAAGCCCCTGAAAGGGAAATAGCAGTTTTCACTCGGTCCCTTGCCCCGCATAAAATACCGAGCCTTCTTGAATATCACACCGAAGTTTCTGAACACATCGCGACGGGCGCCAGCATAGGGTTCTGGACGGAGCAAAAGCAGGCACTGCAAGATAAAGCCACCCACTCTATCGCTCAAATTCCCATAGCGCAGCCTGATATAAGCATTGGCCAGCGTGCTGCCGGTATACTGAATCGGTTTTATATGATGCTCATGCTCATAGGTATAATGATAGACGACGGCGGACGGGCAATACTTGAGTTGGTATCCATAGGACCTGAAGCGATAGGAAAGCTCGACGTCTTCGCCATACATGAAGATCTCGCGCTCGTATCCACCGACTTCAACGTAAGCCGACCTTCTTACAAGTACGCAAGCATGGGACGACCAGTTGGTTTCCAACGTTACCGGATCATAATATTTAGGGTGTTCATAAGGTGCCTGCCTCAACTCCCAGGATGCCACCTCAGCCTTGGCATCAGCCAAAGCAGCAGCCACCACTTTGGTTATAGAGTCTTTGGCAAAAACGATATCCACATTACTAACAAGAAAATATTCAGAGCGTCCTTTACGGATTGCCTTTTCATGCCCGGCACCAAACCCGACATTGTCGCCTTCCATAATGTCGAAACCAGCCACTTCCTGACCAAGCAATGTCTGCCAACGCTGCAATGCTTCGAGGGTGCTGTCCGAAGACCCGTTATCAACAAAGAACATATTCAATTTGCTGAGCGGGTAATTTTGCGCTCTTAACGATTCAAAAAAACCATCAATCCACTTGCCACTATTGAACGTCACCACCGACACATCAATAACTGGTTGCGCCTGAGCGATCGACGAGCTCTGGAACCGTGAGAAACGACGATTCAATATAGCCTGGATAGCCTTGGTATTATTCCGCGAATTAATCACTAACATTATATTTTCGCGCAAACGCTTGAAAAACAAATGTATACGAACACGAATCCACACAAGGAAAGGAAACTTTTGGTAAAAGGGCCGAATAAACGCTTTAGACTTAGCCAAAAAAGAGCGCAGCCCTCGTGAAAAACGCGTTATGACTTGCCAGATTTTTGAAGCAACCATACTGAATAAACCACTCATCAAATCGAACTCCCTAACCAATGCAACTTAGCGACCTGCAAATATCACAACATCAGCGGCAGGTACATCCCTAGATGCTCTATAAGAGAGGCGACCATGCAAACCCGTGTTGATATGTGTTTTTGACGCTTTTTAATTACACTACTTGCTCCGACTCTCCTGCTTTGTAGGTACGTGCGATAAACAGCAGTGGCGCATAAGCTACGACCATACCAAAAAACCCGGAAATCCAGCCACTTGCTACAGCGATCGATAACGGCATGAGCCATACAAAATTGATAGTGATCGATGCCAGCGTTACTGTTTTATGGCTACGGTGCTTGCGAGAGRCATATTGGTAACCATGACTGCGATGGGCTTCATATACCTTTTCACCTCGTAAAAGCCTGCGCATCAGGGTCCACGTCGCATCAACAATGAAAACGCCAAGCATGATCAACCAGCTCCAGAGCAGCTCGGGCGACTTGGAGGCTGCCTCAATCGACATCCCTGCTAATACAATCCCCAAAAAACCGCTGCCTGCGTCTCCCATGAAAATTTTCGCCGGCGGATAGTTCCAACAGAGAAAGCCCGCGACCGCAGCTACCAGAGCCAGAGGCCCCCAGGCCAGTTCGAGGTTTGCGCTAAACCAATAGACCAGCAACATTCCGAGGCAGACGCTGATCGCTTCAGCACTGGCCAGGCCGTCAATGCCATCCATGAAGTTGTAAAGATTCAGCATCCAGACCAAATACAGCACAAACAAAATATTCCCAATCCACCCTGGATCAAGGGTGACTCCAAAGAGCGTGACGCCAGGAGAGCCTCCCAGCCAATATAACGCCCATATCGAGGCTGCAAAATGGCCTAATAGGCGCCACCTTGCGGCGATATGCCCGTGATCATCGGCAAAACCGATAAGCGCGACCAACAAGCCGCCCCCCAGTAAACCGACGAGCGTCGCCAGGCTCATCAAATCAAGCCCCCGAAGGATCAGAAGCGCCAACAGAAAGGAGACAACAATAGCTACACCTCCACCCCGAGGAGTAGGCACAGAGTGAGAGCTGCGCTCGTTTGGTGTATCCATCAAGCTATTGGCCAAAGCATAACGACGTAAAACAAACGTCAGCCCCCAGGAAACAACGAATACTGCTAGTAGCAGCCACAAAAAAGTCATTTCGTCTGCGCGTCCAGATAGTGACCTGCGGTTTGGCGCATGGCTTCATCCATGTTGATGGGGGGGGTCCACCCCAATAATTCACGATTTTTGCTGATGTCGACCTGCAATGACCCGCAGATCCGTTGAGCAACAGATTGCTTTCTCAATGCCGAAGCTGCCATTACCAGCAACCACTTTGGCAGTGGCAAGAGCCAGGCCTTCGTCCCGAGCGCATTGCCCAGGCGACGTAGTATTTCAGTTGTGGACAAGTCCTGGCCATCACTGACCAGAAAGGTTTGGTTCGCTGCGGCAGGATGATCGATACAGGTGATTACAAGGTCCACCAGGTTTCCGATCGCCACAAGGCTACGCTGGTTCCGAACCGCTCCCAACGGTAACGGAATACCTTTGTTCAGCCAGCGCAGCATACTCAGAAAATTGGCTTTAACACCCGCCCCATAGATCAATGGCGGGCGAATAATCACCACTTCCATTCCGGTTTCGCGAGCAAGTTTTCTCAGGCCTTGTTCAGCCTCGTGCTTGGACACGCCATAAGGATCCGCCGGGGCCGGTGTATCATCAGCCTTGAACGGCTTGCCTGGCTGGGTGCTTTCGCCATTGACCTTGATCGAACTGATGAAGATGAAGCGTTTGACTCCCGATTCAGCGGCGCGCTTTGCCAACCGAAGAGTGCCCTCCAC
>NZ_JBFTML010000086.1:0-13529 GCF_056396925.1 Pseudomonas sp. 05N433
AGGTGATTGTCCGTGGCCGTTTCCAGYACCATGCCCTTGGCGCCGGTCAACAGCGCAAAGGCTCGGGCGGTGTTCATCAGCAACGTCCCTACCCCTCTGCCGCGGGCGGCAGGTGTGGTGAAGAGGTCGTTGAGCAGCCAGGTGCGGTGGGCGTCGATGGAGGAGAACGTCGGGTACAACTGGACAAAGCCGAGCGCTTCGCCCGTGGAGTCCTCGGCGAAGAAAATCACCGATTCGTCCCTGGCGATGCGCTCTGCGATGAAAGCGCGAGACTGCATCAGGTTCGAGGGCTGGCCGTAAAAGCCTCGATAGGCGTCGAAGAGGCTGGCGACTTTATCGATGTGGGTTGCATCAACGCGCAGGACCTGGACGGCCATGTGGGTGGTCTCCGAACAGATGAGTTACTTCGGTTGCGCCACGGTGCGCAAATAAGGTTTCAGCGTCTTGAAGCCATCCGGGTATTTCTTCCTGGCGTCCTCATCGGAGACCGAAGTGGGAATGATGACGTCCTCGCCCGGACGCCAGTTCACCGGCGTGGCAACGGTGTGCTTGGCGTTCAGTTGCAGAGAATCGAGCAGACGCAGAACTTCATCGAAGTTGCGCCCGGCACTCATCGGGTAGATCAGCATCGCCTTGACCTTTTTGTCCGGGCCGATAATGAACACCGAACGCACCGTGGCATTGTCCACGGCAGTCCGTGCGCCGCCACTGGCATTCGGATGAATCATGTCGTAGAGCTTCGCCACCACCAGGTTCTCGTCGCCGATCATGGGGTAGTTGACCGCATGCCCCTGGGTCTCTTCGATGTCTTTGGCCCAGGTCTTATGGTTACTGACAGGGTCGACACTGAGCCCGACGATTTTGGTGTTGCGCTTATCGAACTCCGGCTTGAGCCCCGCCATATAGCCAAGTTCAGTGGTGCACACCGGGGTGAAGTCCTTGGGGTGCGAGAACAGAATCGCCCACTTGTCACCGATCCACTCATGGAAATGCAGCGGGCCCTCGGTGCTTTCAGCGGTAAAGTCCGGTGCTTCGTCTCCAATACGGATTGCCATGTTCGTTCTCCTTACAGTTGAGTCGTAGGGAAGTCGCCGGAGCGCTGGCTGCTGTTCCGGCGGCATTCGGTGTCTGTGTTAAATCGTCAACGCGGATCAGTATAGGAGACGCTCGAGGACCCGGTAGTTAGCCCCGCGCCCGCCCTGCCCCCTTTGATGACCGGGCATTCAAGCCTGCGAACTGCGCTCGACCGACACCGCAAGCGCAGATGTCCTGGCCAGCCAGTAATAGAGCATGCCCGGCACCACCAGCCCGACGATCCAGGAAATATCGACACCGCCGAGCTGCGCGACCATTGGTCCGGAGTAGAAGTGAGTGTCGACAAAAGGCAGCTGGACCAACACACCGAGCACATACACGCTGATCCCCAACACATTCCAACGGCCATAACGCCCCGCCGGGTCGGACAACGCCGGGATGTCATAGCGCTCCTTGTTGATGAAGTAGTAGTCCACCAGGTTGATCGCGCTCCACGGCGTGAAGAACGTCAGCAGAAAGAGGATGAAGTACTTGAACGTGCTCAGGAACGAGTACTGCCCCAGCAGCGCCAGCGTGGTGGACGCGCCGACAATCACCAGCACAAACAGCATGCGTTTACCGGCGGATATTTCGAAGCCACGACGAAAGCCACTGATGATGGTGGCCACGCACATGAAGCTGCCATAAGCGTTGAGGGTCGACACCGTGACCTTGCCGAACACCACGCTCAAGTACAGCAGGGAGGCCATCACCCCGGTACTGCCCAACCCGACGATGGTGGCGACCTCATGTCCACGAAAATTTGCGCCCGCCAACGCAGCGGCGAACACTCCCAGCACCATGGAAGCCTGGGCCCCCACCACCGTCCCCAGGCCGACGGCGGTGAACGTCTTCCAGGACGAGGTCTTGCTCGGCAGGTAGCGTGAGTAGTCGGCCACATAAGGGCCGAACGCGATCTGCCAGGATGCGGAAAGAGACACCGCCAGCAAGAAAGTACTCCAGCCGAAATGGCGGTTTTCCAGCAACAGACCGATATCGTTGAGCGTCATCAACCGGGTAAACAGATAGACGAAGGCGATGATCCCCAGCACGCTCGCCACCCTGCCCACCAGGTGGATGACCCGATAACCGAAGAGGGTCAGAAACGCGATGCAGGAGGCGAAAATCAGGATGCCGGCGCTGTCACTGACATGGACCAATTGAGCAATGGCCTGCCCCGACAGTACCGCGCCGGTGGCGCTGAAGCCGAGGTACATCAGACACACCAGCACAATCGGAATCGCCGCCCCATAGACCCCGAACTGCACGCGACTGGAGATCATCTGCGGCAGCCCGAGCTTGGGTCCTTGTGCAGCGTGCAGCGCCACCACCGCGCCGCCGAGCAACTGGCCGACCAGCAAACCAATGAGTGACCAGAACACATCGCCACCCAGCACCACGGCTAGCGCGCCGGTCACAATCGCCGTGATCTGCAGATTGGCGCCGAGCCACAGGGTGAACTGGCTGTAGAGGCTGCCATGGCGCTCGGCCTCGGGGATGTAATCGATCGAGCGTGTCTCGATCAGGGGACTTCGCTGCTGGGTATCGCTGACCTTGGTCATTTTTGTGTTCTCTTCTTATTGAGGTAGACGCTAATGCCAGTGAGCCAAAGTGCAGAACCTGTGGGAGCGAGGCTTTCGTCGCTCAAATTTCTTAACTTACCGGCATTGGGGCGTGCTTTTATTTCTGTTGTTCCGTTACCGCCCACTTCTATCGAGCCAACAACCGAGTCTAGACATAACTACTCGTCAGCGTCGCATTAGCGCGGTCGCCAACGAGATTGCATTAAGGCATCAGATCCAACGGCATCACCTGCCCTTTCGTTCGCTCGTCATACCAATGCTGCAGCACATCGGGTAAGCGGCCTTTCCAATCCGACGCGTTGGTGTAGTAACGGGCTCGGGAATTGTTCTGCTCATCGAACACCAGCAGCACTAGCCAAAATCGAACGTCCGCTGTACGCATGAGGATGGCGGCGTTGGTATTGCCCAGCCCGCGTACCCACATTTCAGTCACTTCGGCGCCCGGCAGGTCATTCGACTCATCGCCGATCAGCCTGGAACTGCTGCTGTCCACCAGCGTCTGGTAATCGTCCTTGAGCAATTGCCGCAATGCATCGTCTTCTTGCTGTGTACGCGCCAACCCCAGACTCAGCAAATCGTTGTCCAGAGCCAAGGGCTGTTCCGACGCGACATAGCGCCCGGCATAGAACACGCCCATGCCCGCACCACAATCGGCATCGGCGCCGTCCTGGGTGACATCAAGCACGCCGTTGATGGCTTGGAAGGTCAACGCGCATGCACCTTCGACGTAATGCGCCTGAGTGCCATCCAGTTTGGCGACGCCATCCAGGTCGCCAGAGTTGGCGCCGCTCGCGGCAGAAACTTCGAAGACGAGATGAGTCGAATCCCGACGCTTTGTCTTCAACTCAGCTCCCGTCGAAACGCCCCAGGGAATGCGCTGCCAAGTCGCGTCCCAGGTAAACGGAATGGCCGCGTGTTCGAGTTCAGTGATGCGCATCAAGTACTGTTGGCGCAGGCAATCGATTTGGTCTGCGCAGCGGTTACGTTGTTTCAACCACTGACGCTGGTCTGCTTTTAACGCTTTCGGGGCGGTGACTTTTTCCAGCGTCGAGCGCCAGACCGCTCCCAGTTTTTGGTCCAGCTTCGACGTGTAAGCGTCGGCGCAAATGGCTTTTTCACTGGAGCTGGCGGCGCTGGTGCAATCGAAGCTACTGGCATGGGCTGCGGCAGAGAATGCGAGAAACCCCAGCAGTAAAGCGCGGCGAGCGTTAGAGCAGAACAAGGTCGGGGGCATGGGCAGATTCCATTCTTTGAGCGCGCCAGTATGCCGAGACAAATGTGAAAAGGCGCTTGTTTTGGTATGGCTCGCTCGCCACAAATCCAGCAGGAAGCGTAAAGTCATGCTCATTCTCAAGGAGCAAAACATGACTGATCCGTCGCCCCCGCCACCACGGGAAATTTATCTCTCGCAGACATCCGACCGGGATCTGTTCAATCGCATCGCCAGTGAGTTGGCACGAGGGCTGGGCGGGACCTGGACGGCACAGATCAATGGGTTGGACCAGCGTTATTGGGACCTGGCCGTCGAAGGGCAGACGATTACGCTGCATCTGGAACACTACCTGGGGATCATGCTGCTGGTGGAGGACGCGGATCCGGACTGGATTGCGTCGGAGCGTTTTCAGGCGGTGGTGCGGCGGCTACAGACGGATTGAACAAAAACGGGCGCCATGATCGGCGCCCGTTTCATTTGAAGCGAGAGGGAAATACATCCAGGAACCACCGATGCTTTCAGATATTGATTTCGCTGGCCGGCACGACATCGATCCGCGCCACGGAACCGGTCAGGTGCGCCAGATCCTTGTTGTGTTCGGTGATGATGTCTTCGGCGCTCATCGTGCCATTGTCGATCGTGGAATGAGCATCGGACGCCAGCACCACGTCGTAGCCTCGCGATAATGCCTCACGGACCGTCGCGTTGACGCAGTAGTCGGTTTGCAGGCCGCAGATAATCAGGCGTTCGACGTCCAGCTCTTGCAGATGTTCATGCAGGTGGGTCTGGTAGAACGAATCCGGGGTGGTTTTGCGCACGCGCAGGTCTTGGGGTGACGTCTTCAGGCCGTCTGCCAGTTGCCAGCCTTCGGCGCCGTATTGCAGCAGGTCGCCCTCTTCTTCGTGCTGGATCAGGATGACCGGAATATTGGCGACTCGGGCTTTGGTGCTGAGGCCGTTGATGGTGTCGATGACGCGCTGGATGTCGAAGCATTCATACTCGCCGGTGCACAGCGCGCGTTGGACATCGATGATCAGGAGTGCGGTGCTCATGGCTTCCTTCCTTAGACAGGTCGCTGGAACGATGGATTTCAACTCCCTTCTAGCCTGTAGCAACTTGCGAGGCTAAGTTTTGCGAGGATACGTTCAAGGGTCGGGGATCGAGGCCACCCAGGGAGTCGGGGTGGCCGATGATCGCCTGTTTCAGTAACCGAGCGACAGCCCGGTATTGCGCCGTGGATCGTTCGCCCCATAGAAGCGGTTCTTGCCCACAGGTTTGCCTTCCAGCGAAGGCGCACCTACCAGAATAGCTGCAATATGGTTGGGGTCCTGCGGGCCGGCAAACTTGTGGCCCCAACTTTCGAGCATCTTCTTGGTGTCCGGACTGGTGGCGAAGTTCTCCAGGTTGGTTTCTTCCGGCAGCCATTGCTGGTGGAAACGCGGCGCATCCACCGCTTCCTGGATGTTCATGCCGTAGTCGATCACGTTGAGCATGGTCAGCAGGGTTGCGGTGATGATGCGACTGCCACCGGGGGTGCCGACGACCATGACGACTTTGCCATCCTTGGTGACGATGGTCGGGCTCATGGACGACAGCGGTGCCTTGCCAGGGGCGATGGCATTGGCTTCGCCCTGCACCAGGCCGTACATGTTCGGCACGCCGATTTTCGAGGTGAAGTCGTCCATTTCATCATTGAGGATGACCCCGGTTTTGCTCGCCATCACACCGGCGCCGAACCAGTCGTTGAGGGTGTAGGTCACCGATACCGCGTTGCCCCATTTGTCGACGATCGAGTAATGGGTGGTGTTACTGCCTTCGTGGGGCGCTACGCCAGGTTTGAGCTCGCGGGACACGCCGGCCTTTTGCGGATCGATGGCGGCGCGGATTTTGGTCGCGTAGTTTTTATCCAGCAAATGGGCGATCGGATTTTTCACGAAATCCGGGTCGCCGAGGTAGCTGTTGCGGTCCACATACGCGTGGCGCATCGCTTCGATCTGGTAGTGCATGGCCTGCGCCGAGCGGTAGCCGAGGTCTTTCATCGGGTAGCCGTCGAGGATGTTCATGATCTCGCAGATCACCACACCGCCGGAGCTTGGCGGCGGCGCCGAGACCACGTGGTAGCCGCGGTAGTCGCACTCGATGGGTGCCAGTTCGCGGGTCTGGTATTTGTCGAGGTCGGCCTGGGTGATGATGCCCTTGTTGGCCTGGCTGGAGGTGACAATAGCGTCGGCCACCCAGCCTTTATAGAAACCGTCGGCGCCCTTCTCGGAAATTTCCCGCAGGGTTTTGCTCAAGTCTTTTTGCACGAGTTTCTGCCCGACCTGCATCGGCTCGCCATTGCTCAGGAAGATCGAGCCCGAGTCGCGCATGTCTTTCTTGAAGACGTCTGTGGCGTACTCCAGCAAATCGACATCGCCCTGCTCCAGCACAAAACCGTCTTCGGCAAGCTTGATCGCAGGGGCGATCACTTCCTTGCGGGGTTTGGTGCCGAATTTCTTCAGCGCCAGCTCCATGCCAGACACAGTGCCCGGCACGCCGACGGCCAAGTGGCCGCGGGTGCTGAGATCAGGGATGACGTTGCCCTGTTTGTCGAGGTACATGTCGGCCGTGGCGGCCAGGGGCGCTTTTTCACGGAAGTCGAGGAAGGTCTTGCGCCCGTCCGCCAATTGAATCGTCATGAAGCCGCCGCCGCCCAGGTTGCCTGCAGCGGGGTACACCACCGCCAGCGCATAACCCACCGCGACCGCCGCATCGACAGCATTGCCGCCATTCTTGAGGACATCGACGCCAACGTGGCTGGCCAGATGCTGGGCGGTGACGACCATGCCATTTTCGGCCGCGACCGGGGCGACGGAGGCCGCATGGGCCATCAGGCAGCTCAGCGCCAATGAGGTCGCCATGAGCGATTTGGCAAAAGGTTCGAACTTCATGGGTCGGTCTCTTTTTTGTTTTTAGGCTCTGTGGAAAAACAGAGGGAACGGTTCAAAAGCAGTTGGCAAGTATGGCTGCTATTGCGTATTGCGCCTCCCCGGCGAGGCAGTATGCTGGGCCCCTGTTCAGCACGTGTGCGGAGTCCGCCGGCATGACCTACACCTTCACCACCCTGGCGTCGCCGGTCGGCGAGTTGAAGCTGGTCGCGAAAGGCACGCGTCTGGCGGCCATCCTCTGGGAAAACGACAAACCCGGCCGGGTAAGACTGGGGCCGATGAGTGAAGCGGCGGACAACCCGATCCTGATACGCGCCGCACAGCAGTTGCGGGAATACTTTGCCGGCACGCGTAATCAGTTCGAGCTGGAACTGGACTTTGCCGGGACGGACTTTCAGAAGYAGGTGTGGCAGGCATTGCTGACGATTCCGTTTGGCGAGACGCGCAGCTACAGCGAGATAGCCCGGCAGATCGGCAATCCCAGCGCGGTTCGGGCAGTGGGCGCGGCCAACGGCAAAAATCCGATATCGATTGTCGCGCCGTGTCATCGGGTGATTGGGGCGTCGGGGAAATTGACGGGGTTCGCCGGGGGGCTTGAGGCGAAAGAACGGTTGCTGACGCTGGAAGGCTGTGAATGGTCGGGGGCCGGCAGGATGGGGGATTTGTTTTGACTGAATGGGCACCGACACGAGCAGCCTGACTTATTCATTCTCCAGTGCAAACGCCTCGACAATCTGCTCAATCACCGCCCGCACCCGCGCGGTGTGGCGCAGGTCCGCATGGGTCACCAGCCACACTTCATACGGCAGCGGGCGTGTGCGTTCCGGCCAGAGCCTGACCAGCCCATCGCGCTCGCCCATGTACACCGGGATCTCCCCCACCCCGAGACCTGCGGCAATCGAACGACGCACCAGCAGGCTGGAACTCAGGCTGGCGACAATCCGCCCACGGCTCAGGGGTTCCGAGACCAGGGTCATGTTCTTGTTGCCCTGCAAGTACGGCTGATACACCACCAGATCATGCCCCTCGAAGGCCGAGCCCGGTTGCGGCATGCCGTTGGCCTCGACATAACTTCGCGAGGCGAACAGCCCCACCGGCCAGCGCGCGATGCGCCGGGCGATCAGGTCGGGGTTGTCCGGCCGGGTGTTGCGCACGGCGATGTCGGCTTCACGCTTGGCCAGGCTGAGGATTTGCGTGGAGGCGTCCAACTGCACCCGCACGTCGGGGTGCACCGCATGCAAACGAGCGATGGCCGGGATCAGAAAATCGATGGCTAGAGAATCGGTAGTGCTGACGCGCACATTGCCGATCAATCGTTCGTCTAGGCCCTGAATCTGTCGCTCCAGCTCAAATGCCGAGTGCTCCATCTTTTCCACGGATTGCAACGCCGCTTCGCCGACCGCTGTCAGCGCATAGCCCTCGGAGGTGCGCAGAAACAGAGTCGCGCTCAACGATTTTTCCAGCGCGGCGATTCGCCGGCCGACGGTTGCCTGATCGATCTTCAGCACCCGTGCCGCGCCGCGTAGCGTCGATTCGCGACAAACCGCCAAAAACACTCGCGCATCATCCCAATTCATGGCGTTTCCTGTAGTGATGCATATACGCATCATCGTAGCGAGAAATCGCAGCAATATTGCATCAGCGTTCCTCGATATGCTGGAGGCCAAGCACAATTTCACAGGACCGCTCCCATGCACAGCACATCCCTCGACACTGGGCGCAGCGCGATCTGGCTGCCGATCTTCGCCGGCCTCTGCGCCAGCCTGGTCAGTATTGGTCTGGCGCGTTTTGCCTACACGCCGTTGATACCGTCGTTGATTCAGGCCCAGTGGTTTTCCGCCAGCGACGTGGTGTACCTCGGCGCCGCCAATCTGGTGGGCTACTTGATCGGCGCACTGATCGGCCATCCGCTGGCCCGTCGCACATCCAACAAAGCCGCTTTGCGGATGATGATGCTGGCGGTGACACTAGCCTTTTTTGCCTGTGCCTTTCCGTTATCGGTGAGTTGGTTCTTCGGTTGGCGATTGCTGTCGGGGATTGCCGGTGGCGCGATCATGGTGCTGGTGGCGGCGACCGTATTGCCCCATGTGCCCGCCTCGCGCCGAGGCCTGGCCAGCGGTGCGATTTTCCTGGGCATCGGCTTGGGCATCGCCGGCTCAGGCACCCTCGTTCCGCCACTGCTGAGCCTTGGCTTACAGAACACTTGGCTTGGGCTCGGCGCCTTGGCCTTGATTCTGACCGCCGCCAGCTGGTTTGGCTGGCCGTCATCCGTTGCCAATGAAACGGCTGCACCGCACGCTCAGTACACCAAATCGCCGTTTGATCCCAACCTTTATCTGCTGTTTGCACAGTACGCGTTCATGGCTGCCGGGCTGGTGCCAGCCATGGTGTTTCTGGTGGATTACGTGGCACGCGGTCTCGGTGCCGGGCCCCATGTCGGTGCACTGATCTGGGTGATGTACGGCCTCGGCGCGATAGTCGGGCCGGTGAGTTATGGCTTTCTGGCCG
Organism: Pseudomonas sp. 05N433; assembly: GCF_056396925.1. NCBI lineage: Bacteria > Pseudomonadati > Pseudomonadota > Gammaproteobacteria > Pseudomonadales > Pseudomonadaceae > Pseudomonas > Pseudomonas sp. 05N433. The sequence goes on from NZ_JBFTML010000086.1 coordinate 9,306, forward strand.
ATCAACTGGGGGCGAAGCTGAGCATCCGCGTGGTCCTGGTGGTACAGGCGATTGCCGTCGGCCTGCTGGCTATATCGAGTTCGTTCACCGCCCTGGCCCTGCTGGCAGTCATCCTCGGTTCGTTCCCACCGGGCATCGTGCCGCTGGCGCTGGCCCGGGTGCATGAGCTGGTGCCACAACACCATCACCAGCAAGTGGCCTGGAGCCGCGCCACGGTTTCATTCGCAACCTTTCAGGCCATCGCCGGGTTTGCCTACTCGGCGCTGTTCAACGCCAGCGGCGGTCATCACGGGTTACTGTTCGTCATCGCGGCCGGGGCCATCGTCGTCGCGCTCTTGCTGGAACAGGCTTTGCGCTTGCTGAACCTGCGCGACCGGATGATGCCGGTGGGTTGTTCATGATCGCGCAACCCAAGTTTGCGGCTATCGATAACCACGCGCCTGCACGTTGAACAACTGCGCATAGCGCCCACCCGCCGCGACCAGGCTGTCGTGATCGCCTCGCTCAAGGATCGACCCCTGGTCCAGCACGATGATGTGGTCGGCATTGCGCACGCTGGAGAAGCGGTGAGAAATCAGCAACGTCATGCGCCCTTCGGTGTGTTGGCTGAAATGCTCGAACACCGCCGCTTCCGCCGCCGGATCCAGGGCCGAGGTCGGTTCGTCCAGGATCAGGATATCGGCGTCGCGGCGCATGTAGGCGCGAGACAAGGCGATCTTCTGCCATTGCCCACCGGACAGTTCCTGCCCACCGGCAAACCATCGCCCCAACTGCGTGGCATAACCACGATCCAGACGCTCGATGAAGGGCGCAGCCATACCCTCGGCGGCCGCTTGCTGCCAACGGGTTTCATCGTTGAACGCCAGGGTGTCGCCCACACCAATGTTCTCGCCGACGGAGAACTGGTAGCGAATGTAGTCCTGGAAAATCACGCCGATGCGCCGTCTCAGCGCCTCTTCTTCCCAGGCCTGCAAATCACTGCCATCCAACAAAATGCGGCCCTGATCAGGGCGATACAACCGCGTCAGCAACTTGATCAGCGTGGTTTTACCCGAGCCGTTTTCCCCCACCAGCGCGACACTGTGTCCGGGCAACAGATGCAGATCGATGCCCTGCAAAGCAGCGCGGCTCGCCCCCGGATAACGGAAACCGACACTCTCGAAACGCAACCCATCGCCGGGCACCGCACCCACTGTAAGGCTTCCGGCATCGGCCACCACCGGTTCGGCCAGATACTCATAGAGGCTCGACAGGTAAAGACCATCCTCATAGAGACCGCTGATCGCGCTCAAGCTGCTGCTCACCGCCGTCTGCCCCTGCTTGAACAGCACCAGGTACATGGTCATTTGCCCGAGGCTGATGCTGCCGTGAACGGTATCGACCACAACCCACGCATAGGCCAGATAAAACGCCGCGGTGCCCAGCAGTCCCAGCACAAATCCCCAGCCATCGCGACGCAACGTCAGGCGCCGGTCTTCGGCGTAGAGACAAGCAAACGTGTCCCGATAACGCTGCAACAACAGCGGCGCGAAGCCAAACAGCTTCACCTCTTTGATGTAGCCCTCATGGGAGAGCAGTGTCTCGATGTAGTTCTGCTGCCGACTCTCCGGCGCCCGGCGCGTGAACAGCCGAAAGGCATCCCCGGAAAAGTGCGCTTCAGCAAAGAACACCGGCAATGCCCCGACCACCAGCAGTACCAGCGCCCAGGGCGAAAAATGCACCAGCAACACGCCAAAGCTGATCAACACGATCAGGTTCTGGATCAGCCCCAGCGACTTCATCACCAGCGCCAATGGCCGGGTCGATGCCTCGCGCCGCACCCGAACCAGCTTGTCGTAGAACTCGGAGTTCTCGAACTGCACCAACGATAACGTCTGGGCCTTCTCCAGAATCATCGTGTTGACCTTCTGCCCCAACTGCACCCGCAACAGCGACTGCTGCACCGACAGCGCGCGCTGCGTCCCGGACAGCAACGCAAGCACACCCGCTTCAAACAGCACATAGCGCACAACCGGCCACAACGGTGCGCTGCCCTGTTGCGCGTGCAACTGCATCGCGGTCACTACCGCGTCGACAATCCGCTGCCCCAACCAGGCTGCCAGTGCCGGCAGCACACCAGCGATCAGCGTCGCCAGCACCAACCCCAGAAACAGCCCGCGGGACGTACCCCAGACCAGCAACAAGGCACGCCTCGCCTGGTCGAGCAAAGAGGCGAAACGGGTAAGGACAGGCATGGGCGATGGACTCGGTGGCGGATGTAAAGGGGCGCTGCAGGTCATACTGTATGGGGAATGAGCGACGCCCGCTTTACGTGGATATGAGGTGATAAGCCTCGCCTCGCCCATAGGAAAAACATCTAAAAAAGTATCGTCGCTCACCACGTTTTAGCGCTTTGCTATGAGGAGTCAACGCCTATCGGGATTGGAAGACGAACCTGAACGTCCAACCAATGTGCCCCACTCCATCACCGGGAGCAGAACATGAAAATCACCCCCTACCTGATCTTCAACGGCGACTGCCAGGACGCCTTCAACTTCTACGCCAAAAGCCTGCCTGGCCAGATCGAAGTCATGATGACCTTCGGCGAAACTCCGGCTCGCGACCATGTGCCAGCGGACTGCCACAACCTGATCATTCATACGCGCCTGTTGGTCGGGGATCAGTCGATCATGGGGTCGGATACCACACCCGATCGCCCCAGCGCCGGCATGAGCGGTTGTTCGGTGTCATTGAATGTCGACCGTGTGGTTGAGGCAGAGCGAGTGTTTGCGGCATTGGCGCAAGGCGGGAGTATTCAAATGCCATTGGAGACGACGTTCTGGGCGGCACGCTTCGGGATGCTGGTCGATCGGTTTGGCGTGTCATGGATGATTAATTGCGAAAAAGACCWATGACCGGCTCTCCCCTTAGACTAATACTTAAGTATAATGGCCATCTGATATCATTCTTAGCTTTTTGTATTCAGTAACTAGGTAGAATAACTACACTGCTCACAAATTCAGCTCTTGACATAAAATATTACAAATATAATGCAAAAGGAGTAAATTAATATACCCCCGCTCTCATTTGCCCTAAAAAGAGGCGACAGTTGAACTGGCGCCTTTCGAGCGCGCACCCAAACTGCCATAGAAGACCGTGGAATATCCTTATAAATCAACTCCAGAAATCAAAAATGCGGACTTCCGCACAGTTTATACGCAAGACTTCTCTGTGATGCCTCGTTCTGTAGCCCGATCCGCGGATCAGCCACGCTTCAGTGTTGATCATAGAAAAGTCAACCTAGAGGGCCTAGTCCGACGCAAAGGCGCTCACCAACTAAATCGGATATCAAAAAATCAAATTGGCTAAAGCCTCCACAGTTGGCTATGTCATTGATTCAACTGAAACTACTGGCAATGGAATGGCACCTGCTGACAAGCTCAAAATGTTATAAAAAGTCAGATAATTTCAGTATTATGTGTATTAAGATTGCAGCGCCAGCACATATGAGTAATTTGCACGATGAGTACTGAGAGCAAAATCGAAAATAGCCAGAGGGGTATTCTCGCTATTGGGCGCACTTGGCGCTCGGCAGAGAAACTTCGACAGTTATTTGCACCCAATCTCACGCATATATATACATTAGATTACACAAACCCATTAAATCCAGATAGCGAAGCTCAAGCCCACGATGCCGTACTAATCGACATTGAAAGCCCTTCCATTCTTAATGACTGCCTGGCGCTCATCAAGAAATTACGTACGAGCCCAACAGAACTGTCCATTATCGTTGCAATCAATTTTCGCGCTCCGCAAACCAAAATTGAATGTTACCTGGCCGGTGCAGATCATTGTATCAATGTACCTAACGACCAGGATGAAAAAGCCAGGTTAATTTCAGAGTTGCTCGAAACACCTGAATGGCAGCCTGCCATTAAGTTGACCTTGGACCAAACATGCCTGCACTTATACAACGATGAGCTCAAACTGGATCTGGCTTATCAGGAAATGAAAGCCCTGGATGCGCTTATCAATGCAGAAGGTAATATCCTGCACCATGACTCCATGGCCGAATCCATGGGTTTGAATATCAAACTCTATGACTCGCGTGTTCTGGAGAAATCCATAAGCCGCCTTCGAAACAAAATCAAAAAGCACTTCGGCATTAACATCATTCATAGTGTTCGCGGTTATGGCTATCGATTGCTTCGAGGGGTCGTCTCAGTAAAGCAAGCAAACTTTCAT